>JAYRVK010000985.1:0-6971 GCA_041918555.1 Sandaracinaceae bacterium | reverse complement strand
CCACCCCGGAGTCGTCGCGCTCGGGGCCGCGGCGAGCCTGTTCTGCGTGCCCGCGGGAGACGGGACACGCGTGGTGACGTGGTCCCAGGCCGCAGGGATCGACTGGGGCGTGATCCTCCTCTTCGGCGGCGGGATCGCGCTCGGCACGCAGCTCGTCGAGACGGGCCTCGCCCGCGCGATGAGCCACGGGTTCGTCGAGCTCACTGGGGTGAGCTCGCTCTGGACCCTCACGTTCCTCGGGTGCGTCTTCACGATCTTCTTCACCGAGGTCTGCTCGAACACCGCGGCCGCGAACATGCTCGTCCCGCTCGTGATCGGGATCGCGACGGAGCTCGGCGTCTCGCCGGTCCCCCCCGCGATCGCGGTCGGGATCGCGGCGAGCTGCGCGTTCATGCTGCCGATCGCGACGGGGCCCAACGCGATCGTCTACAGCACCGGGCGCGTGACGCAGGGGCAGATGGCGCGGGCCGGGCTCGCGCTGAACCTCGTGTGCAGCGCGATCATCTTCGGCCTCGTCTACGTGATCTGCCCGCTCCTGGGGTGGGTGTGAGCGCCTGATCGGCGGCCCGCTCGCGGACGCGCTGGCCGAGGTCGCGGGGTCCGTGAGCCTCGACGTGCTGCGCGGCGAGGGCGACGGCGCGCCGCGCTTCGACGCGCACCCGGAGGCGCGCGAGGCGGCGTGGCAGCGCGCCCGGCGCGAAGTGCTCCACGCAAGCCTCGTTGCGCGAGGCGTCCCGGTGTGGCACGGCGAGCTCCCAGCGGAGCTACCCTGAGCGGCATGGACGAACGGATCGACGACATCCTGGCCCGCCTCGCCGCGCTCGAGGCGCGGCTCGATCGCCTGGAGGGAGCGGGCGCGCCGCGCTGCACGTTCCTCGAGGAGGAGAAGCGCATCGTCGACACCATCGTGCGGCTGACGAGCGAGACGGTCGTCCGCGAGCTCGATGCGCGCATGGAAGCGCACGGGCCGCCGCCCCCGCCGCCGCCGCACCACGGCCGACGCTGACCACCGGCGCGAGCGCGAGCGCGCGATCATCGGGAGAGGCCTCCATGCGAACGCGAGCGAGCGCCGCGCGAGCGCGTCCGGATCCGGTCGATGATCGGCGTGCCCGCCCCTCGACGGCGTGCAACGATGGTCGCCGCGCCGCGCACCGTGCCGGCACCAGGGAGGGGACCCTTCATGAGGATCAGCGTTCTGCACGGCGCGCTCGCGTGCGCCACCATCGCGTGCGGTTGCGATGAGCCGATCGGCGGCGGCCCCGACGTCCAGCCGGGGATCGACGCGCTCGCGAACTGCGACGTCCGCGCGGCGCACGCGGTCTACGAGGACGCGTACGCGGCCTCGAGCAGCGATCCGTCGATCGCGCTCGGCTACGCGATGACCGACATGCTGCTCCTCGGCGAGGACCCCGACGCGGCCGCAGGGCTCGCGCTCTTCGGCTTCTCAGGCGGCATGGATCCCGACGATCTCCTCACCGGGCCGAGCGCGCTCCTCGACACGCTGAACCGGCACGCGCCGTCGAGCGAGTACGGCGACTTCGTCGAGGCGCGCTTCCCCTACGAGCCGGTGCGCGGCGGCGCGAGCGGGCTCGACCTCATCGCGCCCACCACCACCGCGCGGCAGGTCGTCGAGCACGGCTTCGCGATGCAGGCCCGCTTCGCGCGCCTCTCCGAGGCGTTCGAGACCGCGGCCCGCGGCGCGCCGCAGGCGATCGAGATCGGCGGCATCTGTGGCGTCGGTCGCGTGGAGCTGCAGGCCACCGAGCTCTACCTCCTCGCCGCGACGTGGCAGGCCGTCGCGCTCGCGCTGCAGATCGGGCGCGGCTACTCGTGGGACTTCGCGGTGCGCGACGCGCTCGACTGGCGCGACCGCACGCCCGAGCGCCTGCGCGCGCAGGCCGAGGTCCTCAACACGCACCTCGGCGCGATCCACGACGCGTCCGCCCTGCCCGCCGTCGCCGGCGCGTGGCGGCGCCTCTTCGCGCTGCTGAACGCCGCGATGGACGCGGGCGAGGCAGCGGGCGCGCCCGGCCCCGACGGGCTGCTCGAGTGGCGCGCGTACCGGGCCGGCCTCTTCGCCGCGATGGGCGAGCAGGGCGCGGCCGCGGAGCGCCTCTCGGACTCCGTGGTGACCGCGCCGGGCCTGACCCCCGAGTGGTCGGGGGAGCTCGGCCCGCTCTATCGCGGCGAGCTCGACCTCGCCGCGTTCGGCCGGAGCTTCGAGGTCTACGAGGACCCGATGTGGGGCGACGCGTGGATCGAGGTCGACGAGGCGCCGATCGACGCGGTGCTGATGGCCGTGCTGAGCCGCTCACCGTTCGACGACACGCTCGGCGAGGTCGACTGGACGCACCTCGACGCGTGGAGCGGCGACGACACCGACTGGCAGCTCACCGACGTGCCGTCCGAGCGGCCCGTCGTGAGCGCGCGCGTCCCGCGCTTCATCGCGCCGACCCTCGCGCGCTACCTCGACGCATGGTACTTCGGCGCGCGGCCCTGATCGTCGGGCTCCTCCTCGCGCCGGGCGCCGTCGAGGCGCAGGCGGCGCAGGCGCTGCTCGATCACCACGCGCGGCTCGAGCGCGAGCTCGCGCGGCCGGCGTCGCCCGCGCGCGAGCGGCGCCTCGTCACGCTCCTCGATGGCGCGATCGACTACGACGCGATCGTGCGGCGCGTGCTCGTGGTGCACTGGGGCGAGCTCTCCGAGGACGCGCGGCGCGAGGTCACCGATCTGCTCACGCGCGCCATCCGCCACCGCTACCGCGCGAGCGTCGAGGCGCTCACGGGCTGGCGCGTCGAGGTCGTGTCGGACACGCCGCAGGGCATCGGGCGCCGCGTCGAGACGCGCGCCACGCGCGCGGACGAGACCCGCTCGATCGGCTACGACCTCTTCGCCGCCGAGGGCGCGGGGTTCCGCATCGTCGATCTGCGCTTCGACGGTTCGAGCCTGGTCCACCAGTACCGCGTGCAGTTCGACGCGGTCATCCGGCGCCACGGCTGGGACGGCTTCCTCGCGCGGCTCCGCCGCCGCGTCGAGGTCGAAGAGACCTGAGCGCGCGCGTGCCGGCGAACTGGTTCGTCGCGTGGCCCGTCGACGCGCCGGCGATCGCCGAGCGGCTGCGCGGGACGCCCGAGGGCGTGCGGCTGCTCGCGCCTGGCGACCTCCACGTCACGCTCGCCTTCCTCGGGCCGGTCGACGAGGCGCGCGCGCTCGCTGCGCTCGACGCGATCGAGCCCGCGACGCTCGACGCGGTGACGGCGACGTTCGGCGCGGTCGGCGTGATGGGCCACCCGAGGCGCGGCACCGCGCTCTCCGCCGTGGTGCGGCAGGGCCGCGAGGCCCTCGAGGCCGTGGTCGCGGCGCGGCGCGCCCGCGCGCTCGTGGCCGCCGGCGCGCCGCCCGAGGAGCGCGCGCCGCTCGCGCACCTCACCGTCGCGCGCATCGGACGGCGCGCCCGCGCGGAGGAGCGGCGCGCCGCGATCCGTTGGACGGAGCACGTCGACTTGTCGGGCATCGGCGCGACCCTCGACCGGATCGCCCTCTACACCTGGAGCGAGGACCGCCGCGCCGCCCAGTACCGGATCGTGCAGGCCCACGCGCTCGCCGCAACGCGGAGCACGTTGTGATACAAATCGCGTGACACAAGCCCCCGCCTGTGTAATACATCGTGTCACATACCACCCAACAGGGGAGGCCGTGACATGGAAATCCAGCGAGAATTGGGCCCGAAGGCGCGACGCCCGGGCCGTGACACGAACACGGGCCTCCGCGAGTGGCTCCGGCTCCTCGACGCGGTCCTCTCGGCGATCGAGGCGGTCGTGTGGGACGTCCGCGAGCGCGGCGAGCGGGTCTGGGAGGACGCGCGCGCGACACCGGAGCGGACCCGGCGCCTCGCCGCGACCGGCTGGTGCCTGACGAAGATCGCGACCACCTATCGGCTCCACGTGACGCGCTCCGCGTTCATGTCGCGCGCGCGGGCCGCGGCGGCGCTCGAGCGGCTGCACGAGAAGAACGCGCGCCGCTTCCACGATCTCTGCGCCGCGCACGGCGGCGCGTTCCTCAAGGTCGGCCAGCTCTTGTCGGCGCGCGCGGATCTGTTGCCGCCCGCCTGGATCCGGGAGCTCGCGCGGCTCCAGGACGCCGCGCCGAGCCTCCCCTTCGAGGCCGTGCGCGCCACGATCGAGGAGGACTACGGCGAGGCGCTCGAGGACGCCTTCGCGGCGTTCGATCCGACCCCGATCGCCGCCGCGAGCATCGGACAGGTCCACCGCGCGACGCTCCACGACGGCCGCGAGGTCGCGGTGAAGGTGCGGCGCCCCGGCGTCGACGTGCTCGTCGCGCACGACCTCGATCTGCTCGAGGCCTTCGTCGCGGGCGTGCGCGACTCGCTGCCGCCCGCGGACTACCCGACGATCGTGCGCGAGGTCCGCGCGATGGTGACGGCCGAGCTCGACTACGGCCGCGAGCTCGCGACGACGGCGCGCCTCCACGCGTTCTTCGCGTCGGGCGCGCACGAGGGGATCCGCGCGCCCGAGCCGGTGCCCGAGCGCTCGAGCGCGCGCGTCCTGGTGTGTCGCTTCGAGCCCGGTCGCAAGATCACGGACGTCCTCGACGAGCTCGCCGCGTCCGGCGACTCGGCGCGCGTGTCCACGATCCTCGGGCGGCTGATCGAGGCCTACGTCGCGCAGGTGCTCGAGGCCGGCGTGTTCCAGGCCGACCCGCACCCCGGCAACTTCCTCGTCGGCGAGGGCGACGCGCTCGTGCTGCTCGACTTCGGCTGCGCCAAGGAGCTGCCCGCTCCGGTGCGCGACGCGTACCTCGAGATCGTGCAAGCCGCCTTGCGGTCCGACCGCGCGCGCATCGCGGAGCTCCTCGCCGCGCTCGGCTTCGAGACCGCGAGCGGGCGGCCCGACACGCTCGAGCGCTTCGCCGACGCGATGCTGAGCGACTTCCGCGACGCCGCGTTCTCGGGCGAGCTCCGCTTCCCCGACGCCGACGGGATGCTGCGCCAGGCGCGCGAGCTCCTCGGCGCGGCGGAGCACGATCCCGTCGTGCGCGTGCCGGAGCACTTCGTGATGCTCGGCCGCGTGTTCGGCACGCTCGCGGGGATGTTCGCGCACTACCGGCCGACCATCGACTACGCGCGCCACGTCCTGCCCGTGTTCCTGCGCGCGAAGCGCTGACCCCTCCTTTGGAGCCGGGCCGTCCTTTGATATGCTGCGCGGGCGGATGGTCCGGCAGTCTCCGATCCTCCTGTGCTCTCTCGTCGTGTGCGCGGGCGCGCTCGGCCTCGGCGCCGGCGGCTGCGCGTCCAACGAGACGCCCGACTCCGGCACTCCGCCGCGCGACGCGGGCGCTCCCGGCGACGGGAGCGCGGGCGACTCCGCGACGCCGCCGCCACGGGACGGAGGCGGCGGGGACGGCGCCGTCCCGCCGACCGATGGAGGCGGCGGCGAGTGCGGCGGCGCGTGCATGCCGTTCCAGTACTGCGACGCCGGGACGTGCCGCGACTACCCCGCCTGCCGCGGCGACGGGACGTGCGATCGCCCGACCGACGTCTGCCACAACCGGCGCTGCGTGCCGGCCGACGTGGACATCGACGGCGACGGATCACCCGCCGGCATGGACTGCGACGAGACGAACCCCGAGCTCTTCCCCGGGAACCCCGAGGAGTGCAACGGCCTCGACGAGAACTGCGACGACGTCGCGGACGAGGGCGACCCCGCGACGCTCTGCGAGTCCTACCCGGGCGGCGGGATCTGCATCGGCGGCAGCTGCGGCTGCCCGCCGGGCACCTTCGACCTCGATCGCAGCGTGGCGGGCTGCGAGTGCGTCGCGATGCCCGCGCTCGATCAGGGCGCGGGCTGCGCGAGCGCGATCGATCTCGGCAACCTCGCCGACTCGGGTCAGATGATGAACGTCGGCGGCAACGTGATGCCCGACGATCGCGAGACCTGGTACCGCTTCCGCGCGGTCGACTCGGCCGACACCGCCTGCGACAACTTCCACGTCCGCGTGCTCTTCACCAACAACCCGGGCGACACGTTCGAGCTGACGGTGTTCCGCGGCAGCTGCACGGCGGTCGACTGCACCGACTCCGGGTTCACCGACTACAACTGGGCGACGGACTTCCGCCAGACGATCGCGGGCCGCCTCACCGGGCAGTGCCCGTGCACCGGG
This sequence comes from Sandaracinaceae bacterium, assembly GCA_041918555.1. GTDB lineage: Bacteria > Myxococcota_A > Polyangia > Polyangiales > Sandaracinaceae > JACKEC01. The sequence goes on along the minus strand of JAYRVK010000985.1, from coordinate 791 downwards.
GCGGGCGCGGCGACGGCCACCGACGTGAGCGTCTGCGCCGACGACAGCGCCGACTACTACGTGCGCGTGCGGCGGCGCGCCGGCTCGGTGCTCTCGTGCGACGCCTACACGATCGAAGTGTCGAACGGCATCTACGACACGATGTAGCCGCGCGTTCACGGCGGGCGCGATAGCGTCGGCGAAGTGCGGCGCGCCGTGCTGGCACGCGTGATGCGCTTCGCCGTGATATGCGTATCCGGGCCGGGCTCCTCTCGCTCCTGCTGCTCTCGATCGCGGCGCCCGCCGCCGCGGACACGGGGCACGTCGGCCTCGTCGGCGGCGCGCTCGTCCTGGACGAGGGCAACGAGACCCAGTGGCGCCCGTACGCCCGGACCGAGGTGGGGTTCCGGCTGTGGGGCCCGTTCGAGCTCGGCGGCCACCTGCAGATGGCCACCACGGGCTTCCCCGCGGAGATGGCCTCCTTCGGCGGGGGCGTGTTCGTCCAGCTCCGCCCCGACTTCGCCTTCTTCGACTTCCTGGTCCCCCACGCCGAGGTCGCGGGCAGCCGCGTGACGCTGCCGACGAGCGGTGGCCGCTTCGACGCCTGGGAGCTCCGCGTCGGCGGCGGCCTCGGGATCGAGCCGGGCGCGGGCTTCGTGATCGAGGCGCGCCTGCACCACCACTGGCTCTTCGATCTAGAGGCCGAGAGCGGGGTGGCGGTGGACGGCTGGACCGTCACCGGCGGCGTGACCTACCGGCTGCCGTAGCCTCGAGGCCCCTCCTCGGGTACGCTCCGCGCCTTCGGGGATGTG
>JAYRVK010000984.1:0-5356 GCA_041918555.1 Sandaracinaceae bacterium | reverse complement strand
GCTACATGTCCCCCGAGCAGCTCCGCGGCGAGGTCGATCGGGTGGACCACCGCGCGGACGTGTACTCGCTCGGCGCGATCCTCTTCGAGCTCCTCGCCAAGGAGTCGCTCCACCCGCGGAGCGCGACCAAGGAAAAGCTCTTGTCGGTCCTCACGACCGACGGCGCGCGGCCGAGCCAGCGCATGCGCGGGCACCTCGTGCCGGCGGTGCTCGACGACCTCGTCGCGCGCGCGACGCGGCTCGCGCCCGAAGATCGCCTCGAGAGCGCCGCCGCGATGTCCGAGACGATCGAGGCCTACCTCGACGCGCCGCCGTGAGCGGCCGGGTACGCGGTCGCCGCGCCGGACTCGCGCTCGAGGTAGCCGTAGTAGTGCCGCAGCACCCGGCGCACGTAGCGCTGCGTCTCCTCGTACGGCGGGATCCCGCGGTGCCGGAGCACCGCGCCCTCGCCCGCGTTGTAGGCCGCGATGGTGAGGACGAGGTCGCCGTTGAAGTGGTTCGCGAGGACGCGCAGGTAGCGCGTGCCGCCCAGGATGTTCTGGCGCGGGTCGAACATGTCGGTGACGCCCATCCGCGCCGCGGTCGCCGGCATGAGCTGCATGAGGCCGCACGCGCCCGCGTGGCTCACGACCTGTGGGTTGTAGTCGCTCTCGACGCGGATGATCGCGCGCACGAAGGGCTCGGGCAGCCGGTAGAGGGCCGCCGCCTCGCGGATGTACGCGTCGTAGCGCGCGTAGCGCTCGAGGCTCGCGTCGCGCGGCGCGCGGTTGGCAGGAGCCGCGGGCCGCGCGGACGACGACGGCGTGCGGACGACCCGCACCCCCCCGCGCCGCACGCCGCGCGGCGGCGTGTTGCTGTAGTGCACGACCCCGTCGGCGTCCGTGTAGACGTAGATGTCCGCGCGCGCGTCGGCGGCGACGAGCGCGACCGCGAGCGCGGCGCAGACGGGGACGAGACGGGACATTCCGCGGTCAGGATATCGGGCGCCACGGAGGACGCCAAACAAGCGGGCCGGCATTCCCCGTGAGCGCGTGGCCGGAGCCTCCCGAGCTTGGCTATCATGGGCGCGTGAACGGCGACGAACCGCGGGATGGCCTCGACGTGAAGGCCGACGACGACACGGTCCGCTCGCTCGCGGGCATCGTGCTGCGGGCGGCGGAACAGGGCGAGATCGACGCGCTGCTCGAGTCGATCGAGGACGACGCAGATCGGATCTTCGTCTCGGAGCTCGCGACGCTCGCGAGCGGTGAGTACGACATGAACCCGACGAGCGCGGAGCTCCTCCTCGAGGAGGAGTTCGAGGAGCGCCTCTCGCTGACCGAGGTGCACGAGGCCGCGCTCCTCCAGGGGATCGCGCGGGCCAAGAGCGACGGCGCGCGGCGGGTGTGGGAGCGCGCGCTCTCGCTCCTCGCGCGCGGGCGCCTCGACCCCGAGGGCTAGGCGCGCGCGTGGCACCGCTCGCCGTCGGCTCGACGTTCGCCGGCAAGTTCCGCGTCCTGGGCACCCTCGGCGAGGGCGGGATGGGGACGGTCTATCTCGTCGAGCAGCTGAGCACGCACAAGACACGGGCGCTCAAGCTGATGCGGGGCGCGCTCGGCTACGACCCCGAGGCGGGCGAGCGCTTCGCGCGCGAGGCGCGCGTCGGCGCGCGCATCGCGAGCGATCACGTGGTCGAGGTCGTCGACGCGGTGCCCTGGCTCGCGATGGAGCACCTCGAGGGCGAGACCCTGGCCGATCGCATCGCGCGCGGCGGCATGGACCCGGGCGCGCTGCGCGAGGTGATGCGCCAGCTCGGGCACGGGCTCGGCGCGGCGCATCGCGCGGGGCTCGTGCACCGCGACCTCAAGCCCGAGAACATCTTCCTCGCGTCGCCGCGGCGCGAGGGCGTGGCGCTCACCGTGAAGATCCTCGACTTCGGGCTCGCGAAGCTCGTCGAGGAGACCGCCGGCGGCACGGGGACGTACGGCCTCGGGGAGCGCGCGACGGGCGCGTGCGGCACTCCGCTCTGGATGGCGCCCGAGCAGCTCGACGCCGGCGTCGTGTCCGCGGCGGCCGACGTGTGGGCGCTCGGGCTGATCGCCTACCTCGCGCTGACGGGGACGCACTACTGGCGCAGCGCGCGCGCGCCCGACCTCTCGGTCCAGCGCGTGCTCGGCGAGATGACGATCGAGCCGCTCGAGCCGGCGAGCGTCCGCGCCGGCGAGCTCGGCCGGGGCGGGTGGCTCCCCCCGGGCTTCGACGAGTGGTTCGCGCGCTGCGTGGACCGCGAGCCGCCGGCGCGCTTCCCGGACGCTGAGCGCGCGGTGAAGGCGTTCCTCGCCCTCGGCGGCGCGCACGTCGTCGGCGCCGCGCCCGCGGCGCAGCTCGACGCGATCGCGTCGGCGCCCACGCTCGCGGCCACGCCCGCCGACACGCCGCGGCTCGTGCGCCCGCGGCGCGCGTGGCGGCGCGTGGGGGTCGCGCTCGCGCTCGCGGGGCTCGTGCTCGGCGGGGGCGCGGCGGGCGCGATCGGGTGGGCGATGTCCGCGCCCGCGGCGCCGGGGCCGACGACCGCGAGCGCCCCGGCCGACCCCGTCGCGCCGGAGCCCGCGCCCGTCTTCGCGCTCCCCGACGAGGCCGCGTGCGAGGCCGGTGACAACGCGGCTTGCGCGCGTGCGGGGGTGCACTACACCCGCGGCGAGGGGGTCGAGCGCGACTACGCGCGGGCGATGGCGCTCTATCGGCGCGCGTGCGACGCGCGGGTCGCGCGGGGCTGCACCGACCTCGGCTACGCGCACGAGGTGGGGTGGGGCATCGAGGCCGACCTCGACGCCGCCACCCGGCTCTACACGCAGGCGTGCGACCTCCGCGACCCCGCCGGCTGCACGCTGCTCGGCTGGCGCTACTACCAGGGCCGGGGCGCCCCGCTCGATCCCGCGCGCGCGCTCTCGCTCTTCGAGGGTGCGTGCGCGGGGGACGACGCCGCGGGCTGCAACCAGCTCGGGAACATGCTGCGGGACGGCATCGCGACGCCGGCCGACGTCGTGCGCGCGCGCGAGGTCTATGGACGCTCCTGCGACGGCGGCGACGGGATCGGCTGCGCGAACCTCGCGGGGTTGGTCGACGACGGGATCGGCGGCCCCGAGGACGACGCCCGCGCGCGCCAGCTCTCCGAGCGCTCGTGCGAGCTCGACTACGCGCGGGGGTGCAGCGATCTGGGCGAGATGGTCCGCGAGGGCGTCGGCGGACCGCGCGATCCCGCCCGCGCGAGGGCGCTCTTCGAGCGCGCCTGCGAGATACGCGAGGCCTACGGGTGCGCGAACCTCGGGGACATGTACCGCGACGGAGACGGCCTCGAGCGCGACCCCGTCCGCGCCAACGCCCTGTTCTCCCAGGCGTGCGGGAACGGCCTGCAGTGGGCGTGCGATCAGCGCGCGGACTGAAGCTCGCGCCCGCGTCTCGACTCGAGCGCCTCGAGGAACGCGTCGAGCTCGCGGACGAGCGAGTTGTAGTATGCAAATGGATCTGCATGCCCGGACGCCGCCAAGCGCGCGTGGAGCGCGAGCTCGGGCTGATCGGGCACCGTCTCGGGCACCTCGAGCCCGAGCGCGCGCAGGCGCGACGGTGCGATCGCGACGAGCAGCGCATCGTCGGTCCAGCGACCCGCGCGCGCGTCGGCCAACGCGCGGCGCATCCTCGGCTCGCCGGGCAGCCCGGTCAGCACGTCAGGCTCGCTCATTTGCCGCCTCCTCGAGGAACCGCTCGACCCGCGCGCGGTAGGCGGCCGCGTCGAGGCCGGGATAGCGCGCGAGGCGCGGGGCCGTCGCCTCGAAGGCCTCGCGCAGCTCGTCGGGTCGCACGAGCTCGCGCGCGAGCATCGCGCGCACGTCGGCGAGGTCGCGATCGTGGCCTCGGGCGATCTTCGACAGGGCTTGCGCGCGGTAGTCGAAGTGGAAGAGGTCGACGGCTCCGTAGCGGTCGACGAAGTCGGAGCGCGCCGCCCAGTCGTCCGGGACCGGGATGAAGTGATCGGGCGAGGCGAGCTCGACGTTGACGTCGAGCTCGTCCTTGAGGCGACCGATCGCTTCGAAGACCCCCGAGGGCTCCGGGTCGAGCTTGAGGTCGATGTCCACGGTGCTCGCGCGCCATCCGTGGAGCACCGCGGTGGCGCCTCCCGTCAGGTACACGCGGCCCGGTCCTCGCGAGCGTCGGCCGAGCTCCCTCAGGAAGCGTCGCAGTCGCTCGGCGTCGACGGGCGCTCTCACGAACGGAGCATAGCGCCGACGTGCGCGCGCGGGCGCCGCCGCGCCTCGGCGTGCACGCGCGCGAGCACCGCGCCCGAGAGCGCGAACGTCCCGACCGCGAGGAGCCACAGCCACGGCGCACCGGCGTTGTACGCGGCCGCGTCGTGGACCCGCAGCCGCGTCATCGCGCAGAAGCCGCGGGTCATCCCGCACGTCGCGCAGCCGCCGCGCTCGGCGAGCGGGCACGGCGGGGTGATGCGCACGTCGCCGCGCTCGATGGCCTCGGGGCTCACGACCACCGAGAACGCCAGCGGCGCGGCGCTCGAGAGGAACAGGAACCCCGCGACGATCGCGACGCCGAGGAGCTCCGCGCGATCGCGGCGCGCGAGCCACGCGCTCACGGGGGCGCCCCGGTCGGGGCGGGCGCGATCGGCGCCGCGCTCGGATCGACGGGCGCCGCGCTCGGGTCGACGGGCGCCGCGCTCGGATCGACGGGCGCCGCGCCGGGATCCACCGGCGGGGGCGGCACCGCGGGCCACGCGCCCGCGTCGGGCAGCTCCCACGAATTCGGGGGCGGCGGCTCCCACGCGGGGGGCGTGCGGTGATCGCTCGTCGCGGCGAGGCAGCCCAGGCCCAGCCACGGCCCGATCATCGTCGTCAGCGAGATCACGACGGCGATGCCGCTGATGATCGTGCCCGCCATGGCGAGGCCCTTGCCGCCGAGCTCCGCGGGCAGCTCCTTGATGCGCTTGAGCGAGACGCCGCCGCACGCGGCGCCGATCACCGAGGGGACGAGCGCGAAGATGCCGATGAACGTCGCGCCGATCGTGCAGATCGGGCAGCACGCGCCGAACACCATCATGAAGATGTTCGCGCTGCCGATGCAGAGGCCGACGATCCCGGCGATCAGCGAGACGATCGCGAGCGCGTCGGTGCGCGGCGCGCCGGGGCCCGGCGGGCCGGCCATCCCCGGTCCGGGCGGACCGAAGCCCGACGGCGGCTGACCGAAGCCCGACGGCGGCTGGCCGAAGCCCCCCCCCGCGGGCGGGTAGCCGCCGCCGCCGCGCGGCGGGGCGCCGGGCCTGCCGCCGGGCGGGCCGCCCCGCCTCCCCCCGGAGGGGCCGCCGCCCGGG
>JAYRVK010000983.1:0-17459 GCA_041918555.1 Sandaracinaceae bacterium | reverse complement strand
GGAGATCCCGAAGAAGGCGGAGAAGCCGAGGGCGGCGGCGCAGCCCGCGAGCGCCGCGCCCGCGGGCCCGAGCAGCGCGGACATCTTCCGCGCGATCGGGATCCTGCTCGCCGAGACGCCGGGCACCGGGGACAAGGTCGGTCAGGTCTTCCAGCTCGCGCTGAGCGACCCGTCGAGCGTGTGGACCATCGACGTCAAGAGCGGCAACGGCACCGTGAGCGCCGGCGAGACCGTCAAGCCCGATTGCACGCTCCAGCTCAGCGACGCGGACTTCATGGACATGTGCACCGGGAAGGCGGACGCGCAGAAGCTCTACTTCGGCGGTCAGCTCAAGATCTCGGGCAACGTCATGGCGAGCCAGAAGCTCGGCTTCCTCAAGAAGGTCACGCCGGACATGGTCGCGCGCGCGATGGCCGAGCGGACGGGGGCCGCGACGGCGGCGTCCGCGCCCGCGGCGGCGGCGGCGGCCCCGCCCAAGGCCACCCGCGCGGCGGCGGCGCCCGCGCTGTTCGGCGAGCTCGCGAAGGCGGCCGCGCTCGTGAAGGAGCTGGGCGACAAGATCCAGTTCCGCGTGACCGGCCCCGACGCGAAGTGGGTCGTCGACGCGCGCGCCGGGACGGTGACCGAGGGAGAAGCGGCCGACGCCGCGGTCGTCGTGACCATCGCGGACGAGGACCTCGAGGCGCTCGGACGGGGCACCTCGGCGCGCGAGCTGTTCCAGCGAGGCAAGCTCCGCGTCGACGGCGACCTCGCCGCGGCGCGCCGGCTCGAGGCGCTGTCGGGGCTGGCTACCAGGGGTTGACGATCTCGGAGCCGCCGAGCGGGCGAGTCGGCCGCGTCGTCGGCGCCAGCGGCCTCGGCCCGCTCACGACCGGCGGAGGCGCCGGCGCCGGGCGCACCACGCCGTGCCCGGCGCGGCGGCGATCGAGCCGAATCGTGAGGCTCTCGGACGTCACGCTCGAGATCGGGACCTCGCGGTCGACGTAGCCCGCGAACCGGAACGTGAGGGTCAGCGTGGGCTCCCCCGCAGCGGGCCGGCTCACCTCGAGCGGGGTGTTCCCCATGAGCGCGCTGTCGGGCCCGTAGACCTCGCAGCCAGCGGGCTCGCTCTCGAGCCGCACGCGCACCACCGCGGGCGTGGCCGAGCCCGCGCTCGGAGGCGGCGTGTCCACGGTCGTCGACGGCGCATCGGGGACGACGGGCGCCACGGGCGGCGAGCTCCCCCCGGCGGGGCCGCTCGGCGCTCGCGGTTGCTCGGTCGCCACGATCGCGTCGCCGTCCGGCTCGTCGGTCCCCGAGAGGAAGAAGGCGGCCGCGAACACGGTGACACCCAGCGCGAGCAGGAGCCCCGCGCCTGCGGCCACGAGGAGCACCGGGGTCGTGCGCTCGGGCTCCACCTGCATCGGGATGGGCGCCTGCGACTGCGGCAGCGCGGGATAGGCGCCGATCAGCCCGGAGACCTCGCCGCTCATCATCTGGGTCTTGGGCACGATCCCCTCGACGGCCTGCAACACGGCGTGCGGGGTCGCGCCCTGCTGGAGCAGCACGAGGTCCGCGCGGAAGTCGGCCATCGTCTGGTAGCGGTGCTCGGGCTGCTTCGCGAGCGACTTGAGGATGATCGCCTCGAGGCCCGGCGGCACCTCCACCGGCGGCGGGAACTCGCGCGGGGGGATCGGGTTCTCGTAGACGTGCTTGGTCAGCACGCCCATCAGGTTGTCCGCGTCGAACGGCACGACGCCGCAGGCCATCTCGTAGAGCATCACGCCCAGGGCGTAGATGTCGGTCCGGTGGTCGACGTCGCGCCCCGCGCACTGCTCGGGCGACATGTAGTGAGGCGTGCCGAAGACCTGGCCCGCCTGCGTGAGCTTCTTGTCGGCGGCGTTGCCGACCTTCGCGATCCCGAAGTCGAGGACCTTCACGAAGTCGCGCCGGCCCGCCTGGTCCACGAGGTGGACGTTGTCCGGCTTGAGGTCGCGGTGGACGATGCCGCGCTCGTGCGCCGCGCCGAGCGCCTCGCAGAGCTGGATCGCGATGTCGAGGACCCGCGCGGTCGGCATCGGGTTCTGCGCGTAGAGCGCGCCCGCGAGCGACGGGCCGTCGAGGTACTCCATCACGAAGTACGTCGATCCGTCGGGCATCTGGCCGAAGTCGCTGACGTCGCAGATGTGCGGGCTGCCGATCGCGCCCGCGGCCTGCGCCTCGCGGCGGAAGCGCGCCATCACCTTGTCGTCGCGCGAGACCTCCTCCTTGAGGATCTTCACCGCCAGGCGCTTGCCGAGGATGACGTGCTTGGCCTCGTACACGAGGCCCATGCCGCCCTTGCCCAGCATGCCCTCCAGGTAATACCGCCCGTCGAGGGTCTTCCCGATGTTCGGGTCGGGCGCCTCGGGGACGTTCTCGACGAGGCGCAGCTCGGGGTGGCTCGTGCTCATGATGGTTCTTCGAAGCGTAATCGCGGGCCGGCTCGGCGCGAGGGACCGCACCCCTCCGGTCGAGCTTGGGAGACGGATCAACTGTGACCCGAAACGACCGCGCGGGCGAGCAAGCGACGCTCGGCTGAAACTGGTCCCCGTCCGGAGACCTCAGGCCTCCCGCTCGAACGGACCGGGCCGGGCTGGGGATCGCGCGCTCGCGCCTACCGCGGCGGGCCCCGCGCGCTAGACCTGTCGGACCGATGGCCTCTCGGCTCTCCCATCGCCTGCTCGCGCTCGCGCTCGCCGCGGCCGCCGCGGGCTGCACGCGCAACCACACGCTCGGCGTCCGGATCACCGGCGTGGACGCGGCCGCCGCGGGGTTCGAGGCCTACCTCGTCACTGGCGGGACCTGCGACTCCGATCCCGGCGCGCTCGCCCGCGCGATCCTCGACGGCGTCGCGGGGGCGCGCGAGACGTCGTTCCGCGAGCCGCCGACCGGCGCGCTGTTCACCGACGTCGGCGACGGCGCGACGCGGCTGCTCGTGCTGGTGCGCGACGCCGCGTGCGAGCCGATCCAGGCGGGCTGCGTCGCGTTCCGCGCCGGCGAGGGCGACGGACCGGTGGTGGTCGCGGTGAGCGACCTCCCCACCGCGCTCCCCGCGTGCGCGTCGTGCGAGGCCGGGCTCTGCGCGGGGCCCGGGCCCGACGGCGGGCTCGACGGCGGCGTCGACGCCGGGCCGGACGCGCAGATCGACGCCGGCTGCGGCCTCGACGTGCCGGCGCTCCCGCTCGACTGCGCGAACGACACGCAGTGCGGCCCGGGACGCTGCGCCTCGATGCACTGCGCGAACGTCCGGATCGAGCGCGCGAGCGGGCTCCTGCGGCCCCCCGCGTCGCACGACTTCGGGGACGAGCTCTCGCTCCTCGTGTCGGACGAGTGGGGCGACGGGTACCTCCAGCACCTCGTGGGCCTCGCCGACGCGGCGCGCGACGGGAGCGATCCGACCCCGCAGATCTGGGCGCTGAAGGCCTCGCCGAGCGACGCGAGCGCGCTGGTCCTCGACGATCTCCGGCCGTACCCGGCGGTGCCGAGCGACTGCCGCGACCGCGAGATGCCGGAGGTCCCCGGGCCGCCGCTGGTCGGCGCGCGGCACCTCGCCCTGGGCGGCCGCTCGTGGCCGCTCCAGGGGGTGATCGCCACGGTCGAGGGGGAGCCCGCGATGGCGATGGGGCTCGCGCAGCCGATCGACGGGCTCATCCAGGCGTGCGAGCGGCTGCCGGGCCGCACCCTCCAGGGCCCCGTCGTGCGCGCGGGCGACGAGAAGAGCGACCACACCGCCTACGCCTCGTACGTGTGGATCGAGCGAGAGGCCGGGACGACCTACCTCGGCCGCTACGAGTGGGGCACGCGGCTCGGGCGGACCGAGCTGCCGGCGACGGAGCTCGACGGCATCGGCGCGGCCGCGTGCAACGAGGGCTTCCACGTGGTCTACGAGCTCGCGCCCAACGGCCCGGTGTTCATGTGGGACTCGATCGGGCTGACGCCCGGCGTCGAGCTCCCGCGGCCCGGGGCCAAGGGCCCGCCCGCGCTCGCGGGCCTCGGGCCGACCCAGTACGTCCTGGCGTACCCCGTGATGACCGACGACTGCGCGGGCCAGGGGGTGATCCTCCGCGAGGTCTCTTGCTCGCCGGCGTGCGACTACACGGGGCGCGACGCATCGCTCAGGGGTCATATCGAGCACGTCGCGTTGACACGTCTCGAGGAGGGCGGCTTCGTCCTCGCGGGCGTGGACGTCGACGCGAACCGCGTGGTGGCGGCGTTCCTGAACGACGCCTTCGAGGCGGTGCCGATCGACGGGGACGCCTGGATCGAGGTGCGCGCCGTGCTCGCGACCGACGAGGTGCGCGTCCTGCGCCTGGCGACCGCGCGCGACTGCACGGCGTCGCCGCCCGTGACCCACGTGACGCTCGCCGCGCTCGTCGGGCCCCGCGACGGCGCGGGCCCCCCCAGCCGGGTGTACGTCGACGCGCTCCGGTACGAGCCGCCGGATGCCCGATGTCCGGCGCCGTAGCGCGGCTCGCGCCGCTCCTCGTGCTCGCGAGCGCGTGCGGCGCGCGCACCGGCCTCGACGAGCCGGCGCGCGACGCCGCGGTCCGACCGCGCTTCGACGCGGGCACCTTCACCACCTTCCCGTGCCGCTGGACGCTGGGCCTCGCGCGCGACGTCGCGCCAGGGTCGTCCTGGTCCGCGCTCGCGGGCGCCGTGCACCCCACCCGGGACGAGGCGGTGGTGCTCGCCACCGGCGCGGACGGCCGGCGCCGTGGGGCGCTCGTCTCGATCGCGGCCGGTGGTGGGGTCCTCGCGGAGCTCGGGCCCGCCCCCGACCTCGCGGGCGCGCCGGTCACCGCGGGGCGCGACTACGTCCTGCAGGCCCCGGGCGCGTGCGGCGTCGGCGCGCGCGACGGCGCGTTCGCTCCGCTCGAGGCGGTGGCGTGGGAGGGCGCCGGCTGCGCGCTCACCCAGTCCGTGAGCGGGCGCGTCGAGAGCGTGTCGGCGGCGGGCGAGGTGCGCTCGGTCGCGGGGCTCGGCGGCGGTGCCTCCGACGCGCGCGTGGTGGCGTCGATCGGTGGCGGCTCGGAGCGCGCGTTCGCGTTCCACGACCCCGCGAGCGCCACCACGCTGATCGCCCGCGCCCTCGACGGACGGATCGTGCTCGAGCGACACCTCGCGAGCGGCGCGGCGGAGCGCCACGAGGCGGCGGGGGACGCGGCGACGTTCAGCGCGGCCGCCGACCCGCTGCGCGGCGGGCTGATCCTCCACGCGCGCGACGCCCGCGGGTGGCGCCTCGATCACTTCGACTGGGAGGCCGGGCGCTGGCCCGAGCTGCACCTCGCGCTGACCGGGCTGCCCGAGCCCGCGGGCCCGATCGCGACGAACGAGACCGAGGTCCTCGTCCCGCTCGTCGACGGTCGCGTCGCGTACGTGCCCTTCGCGCTCGTCACGCTGATGGTCCGCTTCGTCGATCCCGTCGACGGGGGCCCGACCGATCACATGCAAATCGTCTTGCGCCCCGGGCAGTCGGCCGGCGGGGTCCTCTACGAGCGCGACGGCGCGCTCCGGTTCCAGCCGCTCGTGTGCAACCGGTGAGCGGAGCGCTCAGCGCGCGCGGAGCCGCGCCTCCTCGGCGTCGAGCTGCCGCATGAGCTCCTGCGCGCGGCGCAGCAGCGCGCGGTTCTGGTCGAGGTCGGCGTTCACGTCGCGCATCGTGTCGCGGACCCGGCCCTCGTAGCGCCGCGCGTCCTCGGCGGTGCGGATCCGATCGCGGCCCGCGATCACCTGCTGCGTGCGGTCGTAGCGCTGGGTCATGCGCTGCATCAGCTCCATGAGCGCGAGGGTCTGCGCGTAGCCGCTCAGGCCCATCTGGTGGTGCGCGCGCGCCTCCTCGGGAGGGACCAGCGCGCGGAACCGCTCGCGCGACGCCTCCACCTCCGCGATGAGCGTCCGGATCCGAGCGCGCCGCGCGCGCGTGTCGAGGGTGCCGGCCCGCGCCTCCTCGCCGATCCCCTCGAGGGCTTGGCGCGACTCCTCCACGGGCATCGCGTCGAGCTCGGCGCGCGCCTGCGCGAGGTACTGCGCGAGCGGGTCGCTCGCGGGCACGGCGGCCGGGTCCGCGGGCGCGCCGTCGCGGACCGCGTACACGACGCCGACCGCGAACGCGAGCGCGAGCGCCCCCGCGCCCGCGATCAGGAGCGCGCGCGGGGGCGCCGGGCGGCGACGCGGCGGCGCGGAGGACGCGCGGCGGCACAGCACGCAGCCATCGTGCGTCGCGGCGTCGTAGCGCAGGCCGTGCTCGCGGCAGGTGGTGGGCTCGGAGCGCGTGGCGATCATGCGCTCAGGATGGCGCGGCACCGCGCCGAAACCGACCGAAAGCGGGCTGAAATCCCGCGCATTCGTCAATTCTCGGGGACGAGCTCGAGCCCCTCGAGCCGCAAGCCCGCGCGGGCCTGCGCGATCCGGAGCAGGCGCACGGGATCGCGCGCGTCGAGGGGCGGCGTGGTCGCCAGGCGCACGAGGGTCGCGCCGTCCGGCAGGTAGAGGTACGCGCCGCGCGCCGACACCTCGACGCTGCGCGCAGGCCCCGCGGTCCGCACGAGGCGGACGATCCGCCCGCTCTCGGCGTGGGAGTAGCGCACCGTGTGGTCCGCCCCCCGCGGTCGCGAGGTGGGCACCGTCCGGCGACCACGACAGCCGCGCGATCGCGCCCTCGTGCGCGAGGAAGCGCGCGCGCTGCGCGCCGCTCGCGCGCTCGATCAGCGTCACCCAGCCCGCGTCGTCGCCCACCGCGATGCGCGCCCCGTCCGGCGAGAAGGCGACGTCCGTGAAGCCCGCATCCGTCCGCTCGACCTCGCGCTCGAGGCGGCCGCTGTCGGGCGCGACGAAGCGCACGGTCCCGTCCGCGCTCGAGGTCACGAGCACCGCGCCGCGCGCCGCGACGTCGAGCCCGCACACCGGGCCCTCGTGCCCCCCGATCGGCGCGCCGGCGCGCCCGGCGGAGACGTGCCAGCGCCGGACCGATCCATCCGCCCCGCCCGCGTAGAGGACGTCGCCGCCCTCGGCGAACGCGAGCCCGAGCGCGCAGTCCACCGCGCCGGTCGGCGGAAAGACGATTTGCGATGCTCCATCGACGACGAGGAGGACCGCGCCGCGATCCGTCACCACCGCGATCCGGTCCGCGCGCGCGGTGGCGAGGCGCGTGGGGTGCCCGACCTCCGGGGGCAGCTCCGCGAGGGTCGTCCGCTCGCCGAGGCCCTCGCGGGTGAGCGGGAACGCCTCGAGGGTCCGGAGCGTCGCGGCGAGGACGCGATGGCGGCGGCCGTCGACCCGCACCTCGTGGATGCTCGACGCGAGCGAGCGCGTGCGGCGCTGCCGGTGGCGCTCGTAACGGAAGATCGAGCCGCGCACGGGGCGCGCCGGGTCGCGCTGGGGGAGCGCCGCGAGGAGCGCGAGCCGACCGCCGCTCTCGACCCGGTGCCCGAGCGCCCGCGGCACGTGCAGCGTGTCGAGCCGGTGGCCCGCGGCGGCGTTGCGCACCACCACGCGGTCGGCGCCCTCGGCCGTCGCGAAGAGGCCCGCGTCGAGCCACGCCGCGCCCGAGACCTCGCCGTGCGCGTCGTGGGTCGCGCCGATCGCGAAGGGCTCGCCCGCGAGCACCGCCACGATCGGGTCCGCGAGGCCGAGCACCACGCGCGCGCCGTGCGCGTCGCCGACCACGACGCGCGCCGGCGAGGGGAGCTCGACGCGCGCGTCGCGCGGCCCCGGGGGCCACGGCCACCGCTCGATCGCGCTCTGCCCGGGCCCGCCCACCACGAGGTGCGCGGGGCCCGCCCACGCGACACCCTCTCCGGGCGCCTCGAAGCGCCCGAGCTCCTCGTAGCCGTCGCGCGCGAGCACGACGATCGCGCCGTCGTCGAGCGCCACCGCGACGCGATCCTCGAACGCCGCCGCGGCGCACGTGCCCTCGGGGAGCGCGTGGAGCCGCTCGCCCGAGGCGAGCGCGTAGATCCCGCTCTGGGGGCCGGCGGCGAGGATCGCGCGCGCCTCGTCGAGGAAGCCGAGCACGCGGTCCACGCGGAGCGGCAGCGCGCGGCGCGCGCCTCCGTCGGCGGGCTCGATCGCGAGCTCGGCGCCCGCGGGGAACACCAGGGTGCGACCGTCGGGCGCGAGCGCCCCCGCCGCGCTCGCCGCGTCGATCCGCCGCACGAACACGTAGCGGCGCGCGTCCTCGGCGTCGAGGTACGTCCCGAACGCGCGCGCGGCGCGCACCGCGGCGTCGTGCGCGTCCTCGGCGCCGACCGGGCGCTCGACGTACGACGGCGACGCGGGGTTCGTCGGGTCGTGCACGAGCGCGCCCGCCGCGTAGATCGCCGCGGCGGCGGGGTCGCCCGCGTCGAGCGCGACGTCGGCGTGCTCGACGAGCGAGCGCGCGAACGCGAGGCGCGCGTCGACGAGCGCCTGCTCGGCCTCGTCGCGGCGCTCGACCGCGTCGTCGCGCCGCGCCTCGGCGTGCTCGCGCAGCACGCGCTCGCTCTCGTAGGCGCGGTACGACACGAGCGTGCCCGCGACGACCGCGAGCGCGATCACCCCCGCGGCGATCGAGGCGGCGCGGTTCTTCGCGACGAAGCGGCGCAGCGTCTCGAGCGAGGAGTACTCGTACGCGTGCACGCGCGCGCCGTCCTGGAACGCGCGGATCTCCGCGGCGAGCGCCTCCGCGCCCGGGTAGCGCGACGACGGATCGCGCAGGAGCGCGCGGTCCGCGATGGCGGCGAGCTCGGGGGGGGCCTTGGGCTCGACGTCGCGCACGCGCGGGGGGCGATCGTCGATCACCTTCTGCAGCACCTCGACGGCCTTCTCGCCGGTGTGCGGCGGCCGCCCGGTCAGCAGCTCGAAGAGCATCGCCCCGAGGCCCCACACGTCGCTGCGCTCGTCGATCTGCGGGAGGTCGCCGCGCGCCTGCTCGGGGCTCATGTACGCGGGCGTCCCGATCGCGTGCCCGTCGATCGTCGAGGCCGCCCCGCCGAGCGCCGCGATCTCGAGGCGCTGCGAGATGTCGGCCCCGCGCGGGTCGTCCTCGCCGCGGACCTTCGCGAGCCCCCAGTCGACGATCAGCGTCTCGCCGAACTCACCGACCATCACGTTGTCGGGCTTGAGGTCGCGGTGCACGACGCCGCGCGAGTGCGCGTAGGCCATGGCCTCGCACACGTGGCGGAAGTGGATCAGCAGCTCGAGGCGCTGCGCCATGGTCTGGGCCTCGGCGAGCTTGCTCGTGAGCGAGCGCCCCCGGATGCGCTGCATCGTGTAGTAGAGGCTCCCGTCCGCGCGCCGGCCGAGCTCGTGGACGGGCACGATCCCCGGGTGCTCGAGCTGCCCGGTGACGCGCGCCTCGCGGAGGAACCGCGCGACCACCCCGACGCTGACCCCCGCGCCCGAGCCATCGTTCTCGGCCTGCGCGAGGAGCTCCTTGAGCGCGATCTCGCGGCCGAACTGCTCGTCGAACACGAGGAGCACGCGGCCCATCCCGCCGCGGCCGAGCTCCCCGCGGCGCCGGTAGCGGCCGCCCTGCTCGACGAGGAGCGACGTCACGTCCACGCCGTCGGCCGCGAGCGGACCGTTCATCGTCGGCGCGAACGCGGGGTCCTCGTCCTCCGACGGAGGGACCTGCGTGTCGCCGAGCGCGTCGTCGTCGGGCCGAGGCACCGGCCGCCACGCTAACAGGCGGGACCGCACTCTGGCACTGTCCGGAGCCGAGGACTCGGGCTACGGTGAGCGAGCTCTGAACCAGGATTCAGCGAGGTCGGACATGAGCAGGCGAGTCAACGTGATCGGCGTGGGGATGGTGAAGTTCCAGAAGCCGGGCGCGAGCGATCCGTACGACGTGATGGCGGGCGGCGCCGCGCGCGCGGCGCTCGAGGACGCGGGCGTCGCGTACGACGCGATCGAGCAGGCCTACGCGGGCTACGTGTTCGGCGACAGCACCTGCGGGCAGCGCGCGGTCTACGGCCTCGGGATGACCGGCATCCCCGTGTTCAACGTCAACAACAATTGCTCGACTGGATCCAGTGCGCTGATGCTCGGGCGCCAGGCCGTGGCCGGCGGGATGGCCGAGTGCGTGCTCGTCGTGGGCTTCGAGCAGATGGAGCGCGGCGCGCTCGGCTCGAAGTGGGACGACCGCACCAACCCGCTCGACAAGCACGGCGGCGTGATGGTCGACGTGCAGGGCTTCACCTCGGCGCCGCCGGCCGCGCAGATGTTCGGCGGCGCGGGCCGCGAGTACCAGTGGAAGTACGGCGCGCCGCGCGAGACCTTCGCGAAGGTGAGCGTGAAGGCGCGTAGGCACGCATCGCGCAACCCGTACGCGCTCTTCAACCAAGAGGTCTCGCTCGAAGAGGTCATGGCGAGCCCCGAGGTCTTCGATCCGCTCACGCGCTTCCAGTGCTGCCCGCCGACGTGCGGCGCGGCCGCGGCGGTCCTGTGCAGCGACGAGTTCGCGAAGAAGCACGGCCACGCGAGCCCGGTGTGGATCGCCGCGCAGGCGATGACCACGGACTACGCGTCGAGCTTCGAGGAGCGCTCGATGATCAAGATGGTCGGCTACGACATGGCGAAGCACGCCGCGGAGAAGGTCTACGAAGAGGCCGGGCTCGGCGTCGAGGACGTCGACGTGATCGAGCTCCACGACTGCTTCACCGCGAACGAGATCCTGACCTACGAGGCGCTCGGCCTCTGCCCCGAGGGCGGCGCCGAGAAGCTCGTCGAGGACGGCGACAACACCTACGGCGGCAAGTGGGTCACGAACCCGAGCGGCGGCCTGTTGAGCAAGGGCCACCCGCTCGGCGCGACGGGCCTCGCGCAGTGCACCGAGCTCGTGTGGCAGCTCCGCGGCCAGGCCGGCGACCGCCAGGTCGAGGGCGCGAAGGTCGCGCTCCAGCACAACCTCGGCCTGGGCGGGGCCTGCGTGATGACGATGTACCGCCGGGACTGAGGCCGCGACCTGGAGCGAGATCAGGGCGCAGTCCGAAACTGGGCGCAGTCGATCAGATTGGCGATGAAGTCCGAGAAGGTCTCGGCAATCACGACGGCGGACCGGTCTTCGTCGACGTATGCGACGCGCGGCTCGCCGAGGGGACCGGACGCGCGATAGTCCAACATGACCGTGTCGTGACCCCCCGAGGGCGTCTCGCAGAGGACGAGTCCGATGTCCGGATAGCCCCACTCGACGACGAGGTACCGGCTGCCGTAGACGCCATCGATCCCATCGTCGTACCCTAGCCTAGCCCGAGGATCGCGGAGATCTCGAAGTGATCCGGCGCCCAAGACGTCGGCTGGGTCGTCCTGAAGCAGCGTCGCCGGGGCACACCCCCGTTCTGCTCATGCAGAAGATCGAGGTAGGCCGTCGGCAGGCGAACACCGAGTCTCGCCTCCGCGCGCGCGATGAGGGCCGGAATGACCACGGGCCCGGGCTCGCGGCCGGAGCTCGAGAGGAAAGTGCGCATGCTCCGAGCTCGGCCTCGATACGTGTCGCGCTTATACGACGGACGCTCGCGCGAAGTCCAGGAGGTCCGGATCCGCGGATTCGAGCAAGTCCTCCATGGCGTCTCGCCCGGACGCTCGAGCAAACGCCGCCTCCGCCTCGGTGATGGGGACGAGCCACGCGAACACGATGGGCTCCGGGAGCAGGCGGCAGACCTGAAAGGAGTCGGGCAAGTAGACCGGCAGCGCCGTGTAGAACGCCGAGACGGTCACCCCGGCGCGAAGCTCCCCTCGCGGACCCACGACGTCTCCCAGCGCATAGGCGATGTCCCTCTCCAGTGCTTCCATGCCGAGATCCTGGAGAATCCCCGGCAGATTCCGGGCTCCATCGGACCGCCGGAACATCACCAGCAGCTCCTGCCGCAGGCGCCGTGGCTGGGCCTCTCCAACGCGTAGCGGGAACTTGCTCAGGCCGAGCGTACAGAGAACCCCCGATCCTTCAATCGGACCTCCCTCGAACAACACTACCTGAAATGGCAGCTTCCTTCCGGAGGCATCCACCGTCCAGCCGCCCACGATCGGTCCGAGATGATCTTCGCAGTGCTTGACCAGCGGCGGAGTCATCGACGATTCCCCGCGCTGCGGTTGCAGCCAGGACACTCGAGACCTGTTCCCTCCTGGTATTCATCGAGCACGTCTCTGCGAGTCACGTCGTCTGGGAATTCACGCCTGGTCCACGGGGGATCGTGATTGATGTCCCAGTCTCTCGGCTGACCGCTTCGCGGCGGCACGGTGACTTCGTTACCGCATGTGGGGCAGAGGCGACCACCGCTGGGGCCTGGCTCAGCACTCTCCCATGCCCGGTCAACGGTGCCCCGCCGCCAAGATCCTCTTCGTGTCAGTTGACCTGGCGCGTTGGTCCCGCGGACTCGCGTGCCGTCCGAGGCTCGGAAAGGATCGTAGATTGCGCTGCGCTGCGAGGCCCTGCTCAGCTCGAGGAGGTTGTCAGACGCGCGGACGCCGAGGCGCATGGCCCCGTAGTTGGGTGTGGTTCCCAGCGTTGCCAGGCTGACGACGAGGCTGATGTAGGCGGCGACGAAGTCGACGTTGTCGCTGTCCGGATCCGCGAGGATGGCCACGTCGGAGGCCTCCGCCGCGCCGGGGATGGCGCTCAGCGCCGCCATCGCCATGGGCAACATGCCCGCCACCGCCTCTCTCATCTGGCGGGTCGGCAGAGCGTTCTCGTCGATCCACTGGTCCCAGTTCTCCTGCCCCGTCTGTCCCATGTAGGTCGTCAGCTCGGAGACCGACGACTCCTCGAGCACCTCGCCGACGGTGAGGCCGACCTCGAGGAGCGCGCTTGTGATGAGCTCCAGCTCAGCGGGTGTGACAGGACGAAACGCTGAGTAGTCGCGTCGTGCGCCCGTACCGTCATACACTGGCACGGATATGTACGTTTGACCATGACGCTCGATGGTCCGTCCTGGCTGGTTGCGAAGATCGAGAATCACCGTTACGCCGAGCTCGGGGCCCGTGTCGGGGATGCACGTCGGCGGATTGCAGGTCTCCTGCGCGCCCGAGGGATCGGCGAACCGGAGCGGGTTGTTCCATGCGTAGCTATACGGATTGAGGTCCGCCGCGAGCTGCGGCAACAGCCTCGGATCCGGGCTCAGCATGTGGGACGAGCGCGCGTCGTAGTGCCGCGTGCCCATGTAGATCAGGCCGAGGTCCGCCTCGGCGCCGGTTCGGTGGCCCGTGTACCCGGGGTGCTCCCACGGGCCGGGACTGATCGGGCCCCAGTCCGGATCCCGGTACCGACCGACGACGTCGTAGCCCCGGCGATCGACGATCGCGCCCGAGAGGGCCGTCACGGTGGTGGTCGAGCCCTGCGGGTCGTGGTGGAGGAAGAGGATGACGGGCTCGTCCCCCGCCTCCCACCGGAGCTCGGCGACCGCGGTCGTCCCGGCGTACGCGCGATAGACGTGGGTCTCGCGGAAGGCCTCCATCCCGATCTCGCGATGCCGCTCGTACGTGGAGCCGAACCACAGCGTCTCCCGCGATCTGCCGTCGCGGCCCTCGTGCCGACTCAGCGCCCGCTCCCCGCTCGCCGTGTACGCGTACCGCAGGCGCCCGATCGCGCGATCGGTGAGGACCTCGATCCGGTCGCGCGCGTCGAAGCGTCGACGCTGCGTTCCCGAGCGGATCTGATTGCCGCGCGGGTCGTACTCGATGCTGCCGTCGGGCAGGCCCGGACCGGCGGAGCGAACGGCGTGGGGACGTCCGGTGGGGTCGTACCCAAAGGCGCCGACATCGCTCCGATAGGTGAGGTTGTCGATCGCGTCGTAGCGGAGCTCGAGCTCGGACTCCCAGGGGGCCGGCGGATCCTCGAGACCGCCGGATCGCACACGGGCCCAGCGCAGGCGGTGTCGCTCGTCGTGCTCGAGCTCTTCGGTCCGGTACCCGCCCGTGTCCCAAGCCAACGTGCTGCGCGCCCGGATGTCACCCGCGGCGGTGTAGGCGATCGCGAAGTCCTGGATCCTCTCCTCGAGCGGCGTGATCGTCTGCAGCCGCTCGAGTCGCCCGGTCATCGGGTCGAACTCGGAGAGGCTCGAGAGACCGTTGCCGTGATGGATCTCCGCAGGACGTCCTGCGTCGTCCACTCCGGTGACCCGCCACACCTCCTGGTCGAGATCGCAGTCGAAGAAGGTGCCTGCCGGATCCCGCACGGGCGCGCAGCCGACGCCGAAGCGCAGGGCCTCGAGGTGGCCGTACCTCCCGAACTCGTAGATCGTCTCGACCGTTTCGCCGCCCGGTCCGGCCGGCATGAGGACGCGCGTCGGGCGCCCCGACGCGTCTCGTTCCCGCACCGAGGTCTCGACCGGCTCCTGCCCGGGCACCCTGAGGATGACCCGGGACCGCAGCCCGACCGCGTCGTACTCGAAGTGCTCGTGCGCCCCGTCGGGGCTGTAGGCGTCGACGAGGCTGAACGCGGCACCGGGCCCGCCGTCGTAGACCCACCGGGTCACTTCGCTCGAGGCGCCTTGGAAGTCCGTCCTGCGGACGGGGCGCCCGAGCTCGTCGTACTGGTGGATCGTGACGAGCGGGTCGCCCACTCGGCGCTCCCGCCACAGCTCGCCGAAGGCGTTGTAGTCGAAGAGCCGCTCCCCGCGATCGGGGTCGACCCACCGGGTGACGTTTCCGAGCGCGTCGTGCTCGAGCGCCGTCGTGTTGCCGGCCGCGTCGGCGACGCTGGAGAGGCGTCCGAACGGGCCGTAGGCGTAGGCGACCGTCGCGCTGACCCCGTCCACGGCGGGCTCCGCCCGCGTGACCACCCGGCCGCTTCCGTCGACGTGCTCGCGATGCGTGTTGCCGTCCGGGTCGTCCCACTCGAGGTCGCGGCCGGAGTAGCGGTACGCGGTCACCGCCCCGGCACCATCCCGGTGCTCGAGAAGGCGTCCGAGCCCAGGGGTCGCGACCTCCTCCGCGCCGAGGCCCGTGGCATCGAGGTACCGCCACGCTCTCTCGCCGGCCGTCCCCGGGACGCGCGCCGGGAGCGTCTCGGTCTCGCGCTGGCCCGACTCGAGCCCGTACCGAAGCCGCGTCCTGAACCAGTCGCCGTCGAGGGCGCGCCGGATCCACACCTCGTGCGTGCGGCCCAGAGCGTCGTAGAGGATGCGGCGATCTCCCCCGCTCCCCGTCCTGACCCGGAGCTCCGGGTGCACGCCGCCCTGGGTCCAGGCGGCGTACACCGAGTCGCCGCCCATTCGATGCTGCTCGACGATCCGTCCGAGCCCGTCCCTCACGGTCGTCGCCTCAGCCCCGTTGGCGTCGGTGAAGTGGGAGACCTGGCCGACGATGGGGTCGAAGGAGACGTCTTCCTCGATCCCGTTCGAGTGCTCGACGGAGGTCGGGAACATCGCCTCGAAGTCGGTGAACGTGAAGCGCGTCGTGCGGCAACCGTCGGTGGAGTCCGGCTCCTCGGGACAGGGAGTGAGCCCCGTGTACACGCCGTAGTCACCCAGAACCCAGAGTCGCCCGTCGTCTCCCGCCGCGACGTCCCAGGTGTTGAACCAATCCTCGGGTCCGACCCGCTCACCGGGCCCGTCGCCCTCGAGCTCATACCGCACGACCCCGCTGGACCAACGGGTCGCGAGGTGCTGGTCGCTGACGTAGACGGCCGGACCCATGACCGCGACGCCGCCGTGTTCCGGGGGCGACCCGTTGCCCAAGCCGGAGGCTCCACGCCACGGTCCCCACGATCCGTCGCGCGGATCGAAGGTGATGAGGTGGTCCCCGAAGCGTCCGATGAGGACGTGCACCCGCCCGTTCCCGTCGACGTCGAGGCCGTGAGCGCTCGGCCGAAGGCCTTCCTCAGCGGGTGCGGTGGCCTCCACGAGCGGCTCCCCGCGGAGCGTGGCGCCGATGAGCAGGCCCTCTGTGCTCGCCAGCCAGATCTCCACGCGCTCCCAGTCGCCCGATGCGTCGCGGGCGACGGCGGCGTCGGGAGTGCCGGCGTCGCGGCCCGGGTCAGTGGAGCCACCGTCGAATGGAACCGCTGCCTCGACCGGCGCGGCGTCCGCCGCACGATCGAGCCGCGGGTGCCGAGCGAGGCAGGCCGAGGCCGCGAGCGCCGCGGCCAGGGCGATCGGCACCGTCGTCCAAGCCCCGTCGAACCGAGCCACCCGGCGAGCCTACGTCGACCGCGAGGACCGGGAAATACGCCAAAGGGGTTAGACGGGTCCTCGAGGGGACAGCCGCGGAGCCCGGCCGGCTCCACACCCCGGCGCCTGCGCAGGATCCGTACGATCTCTCCAGTGGCCCGGGCCGTGCGGAATGCCCGCACGTCATGCGCGACCGCCGTCGTTACCCTCGCCACGAGTCCTGGTTCCCCGTCCAGATCGACCGCTGGTTCCACCGCGGGCTGATGGGCTGCTGCATCGACGGGTCCGCCTCCGGGCTCCTCGTGCGCAGCCCCGTCATGCCGAGCCCCGGCGAGCGGCTCAAGCTCACCTTCAAGGTCGTCCCCACGCAGAGCGAGTGGATCCGCACCGAGGCCGAGGTGATCCGCGCGACGCGCAACGAGGCGAGCGACGACCCGTGGCCGGTGACCATCGCGCTGCGGTTCGCCGAGCCGATCCTCAAGCTCGAGATGCAGTTCCAGATCGCCGACGACCGGCGCCTGCACGGCGACCCGCGGCAGCGGCGACGGCACTCCGGGATCCGCAAGATCACGCGCGTGGTGGCGGAGGACGGCGTCGTGGAGCTCGCGATCGCCTGAGGTCTGCCGCGCTCGTGCTCGCGCACGCGCTCGCGCTCGTGCTCGCGCTCGCGCTCGTGCTCGTGCTCGTGCTCCCGCTCCCGTTCCCGCTCCCGCTCCCGCTCCCGCTCCCGCTCCCGCTCCCGCTCGTGCTCCCGCTCCCGCTCCCGCTCCCGCTCCCGCTCTCGCTCTCGCTCTCGCTCTCGCTCTCGCTCGCGCCCGTCGTCGTCTCGACGCACGGCGACCGAGTGAGTCGCCGCGCGTCCGCGACGCTCGCTCAGCGCTTCTTCATCACGAGCTTCAGCAGCGTCGCGCGCACCTTCGAGAGCGCATCCATCGCCTGCGCGTCGTGCACCAGGTAGCCGAGCGCCACCCCGACGTCGAGGCAAGCGATCACCTCGTTCGTCGAGCCGAGCGACGTCCGCATCCGCAGCACGCGGTTGCCTCCCTGCGCGTCGATCGACTCCGACAAGTTCAAGTGCATGCTCGTCAGCGCGCGTCGCGCCTGCCTCGCCAGATCGCCATCGTGCCGCGCGATCTCCTCGATGCGCGGCGCCACGGTCCGCGCGGCTTCGAGCGACACGCCGTAGAGGCGGAAGGTGAACGGATTCGGATTCCTCATGGGGAGCTCCTTTCGGGCCCGCGCTCGTTCGCGGGTCCGTCCTCCCCCAGCGGCGCGCGCAGCGGTGTCGAGGCCCCGCCCGGAGCCGCCTGGAGCCGCGCGCCGGCGCGCAGCGCCGAGCACGGCGAAGCCGGCGAG
>JAYRVK010000982.1:0-6266 GCA_041918555.1 Sandaracinaceae bacterium | reverse complement strand
GTCAGCATGATGTTCTGGGGCGTCACGTCCCGGTGCACGATCCGCAGCGGTCGGCGCGCGCGATCGGTGCGCTCGTGCGCGTGGTGCAGCGCCTCGCAGGTCTGGATGACGACCGCGATCGCGACGTTCATCGGCATCAACGTCCCGGACTTCGCGCCGAGCCGCCAGAGGTCGGCCACGGTGAGCCCCTCGACGTACTCCATCGCGATGTACCAGTACGGCTCGGCGAACGCGACCTCGTACACCTGCGGGACGTTCGGGTGCGAGAGCTGCGAGAGCAACCGCGCCTCGTCCATGAACATGCGGAGCTGCCGCTCGTGCTCCGCGAGGTGCGGGAAGAGGCGCTTGATCACCACGTCGCGGAAGAACCCCGCCTGGCCCCACTGCCGCGCGAGGAAGATCTCCGCCATGCCGCCCGCCGCGATCTTGCGCACGAGCTCGTAGTTTCCGAGCGAGGGGGTCACGAGCCGGCGAACGATAGCAGAGTGTCCCCGCCGCCGGGTGTACACTGCTCCGGCGTGCAGAGGATCACCACCCACGCGTGCGCCCTGCTGTTCGCGGCGGCGTGCGGGAGCTCCCACGGCACCGACGCGGGCGGGCCAGCGTCGAGCTACGGAGATCCGTGCGGCGCGTCGATGCCGTGCGGGAGCGGGCTGTCGTGCGTCGAGAACGATCTCTTCCCCGGCGGCTACTGCACGACGACGTGCGACGTGGCCGGCTGCGGCGACGGAGCGAGCTGCGACACGAGCATCTCGCCGGCGCTGTGCCTCGCGAGCTGCGCCGACGCGTCCGAGTGTCGCGACGGATACCAGTGCTGGCGCGGGAGCTGTCGACCGCGCTGCCGCGCCGCCTCCGAGTGCGGCGCCGAGCTCGTCACCTGCGAGCCCGACGGAACCTGCGCGGGGGTCGAGTGCGTCTCCGACGGGGACTGCGCTCCGACCCAGACCTGTCGCATGGGCGCGTGCGTGGAGCGCCCGCCCGCGCCGGACGGCGGCGCGATGGGCGCGCCTCCGGGGACGCCATGCACGCGCGACGACGAGTGCGACGGACGGGTGTGCCTGCCGGCGGCGCTCGGCGGGGTGTGCTCGCTCGAGTGCACGCAGCCCGAGGACTGCTTCGTGTTCCCGAGCGAGGCCGGCTGCAGCGCCCTCGCCGAGGCGGGCGCGCCGACGGTGTGCGTGGTCGGGCCCCCGGGGGGACGCGGCGTGGGCCAGCCCTGCGGCGCCGACGACGACTGCCTCGCGCGGATCTGCCAGGACGGACAGTGCAGCGAGGTTTGCAGTGCTACGGACCAGTGCCTCCCGGGGACGCGCTGCGTCGAGCTCGCACGCGCGGGCGCCGGCGGCGCGACGTTCTCGGGCTGCGGCTACCCCGACGCCGGCCGCAGCGAGATCTACGAGGTGGACTACGGCCGCGTGGACGTGCGCGCGGGCTTCGCCGAGATGCTCGAGCTCGCGACGCCGGCCGACGCGATCAGCGTCACGCTCCAGGCCGCGCAGACCCGCGGCGACGCCCGCGACCTCAGCTTCCTGTCGGTGACCGACCCCGACGGGCTCCAGCTCTTCGACGTCGGGCAGATCGTGATGCTCGCGGACCAACCCATCCGGTGGCTCCCCGCCGAGACCTACGACTCGGCGTCGATGCTCATCCCGAACACCACGCCCGATCGCGTGACCTTCGTGCCCGGCGTCCACCGCTGGGCGGTCGGGCCCATCCCGAGCGCGATGGGGGACGTCGCGACGCCGACGCTCCACCTCACGGCGCTCGTGAAGCGCGCGCGCGGGGGCTCGTTCACCACGGGGCGCATCGACCTCAACGTGTTCGTGATCGGGATCAGCGGGCTCACCGCCGCGAGCGCGGCGTCGCACTCGAAGCTGCAAGGTGCCTTGACACGCTTCGAGGCGATCCTCGCGCCGACCGGGATCTCGCTGGGCACGGTGCGCTACTTCGACGTGACGGGCGCGGACGCGACGACGTTCCAGGTGATCGACTCGTCGGACGGCGCCGACAGCGAGCTCGCGCGCCTGTTCCGCGTGGGCTCGGGCGGGTCCGCGCGAGGCGTGAACGTCTACCTGGTGCGCTCGATCAGCGGCGCGGGGGACGGCTTCCGCGCGCTCGGGGTCGCGGGCGGGATCCCGGGCCCCGTGGGCATCGATGGCACCGGGCACTCCGGCGTCTGCGTCTCGTTCTCCGACGCCGTCGTCGGATCGGGGACCACCGGCGCCAACGTCGTCGGTCAGATCCTCGCGCACGAGGTCGGCCACTACGTGGGGCTCTTCCACGCGACGGAGCAGCTCCGCCCGTGCGGGCCCGGCGAGGATCCCTCGGACGGGTGCGCGCCGTTCGGCGGCGGCGATCAGCTCGCGGACACCACGCGCGGCGACGACGGCAACCTCATGTACTGGAGCATCGTCGGAGGTGGGACGAACACCGAGCTCTCCGACGGCCAGGGCCACGTCTACCGAATGAGCGCGCTGACGCGATGAGCGAGCGGCCGCTCGAGGGGCTCGTCATCGCGATCACCGGCGGCGGGCGCGGCGTGGGCCGCGCGCACGCCCTCGCCTGTGCGCGTGAAGGCGCCGCGGGGATCCTCCTCAACGATCTGGGCTGCGACGTGCACGGGGCAGGCGTCGATCCCACGGTCGCCGACCAGGCGGCGCAGGAGATCGACGCGCTCGGCGTACCCTGCGAGGCCGATCGCACCGACGTCGGGGCGCCCGGCGGGCCCGAGGCGATCGTGGCCCGCGCGCTCGAGCGCTTCGGCCGGCTGGACGGGTTGATCTCGTGCGCCGGGATGGTCGCGGACGCGGCCGTGCTCAAGCTCGACGACGCGCTCCTCGCGCGGATGATCGACGTGCACGAACGCGGCGCGTTCGGGCTCGTGCGCGCCGCCGGCCGCGCGATGGTCGACCGCGGCGAAGGCGGCGCGATCCTGCTCCACACGTCGCCAGCCGCGTTCTTCGGCGCGATGCGACAGAGCGGGCTCGCCGCGACGTCGGCCGCGGTCGTCGGCCTGGTCCGCTCGGCCGCCGTCGAGCTGCGCAAGCACCGCGTCCGCATCAACGCGCTCGCCCCGACGGCGCGCACACGCACCACCGAAGACCTGCCGCTCTTCAAGAGCATCGCGCCCGGCTCGATGGGGCCCGAGCTCGTGGGCCCGGTGGGCGCGTTCCTCGTCTCGCCGCTCGCCGCCGACGTCAGCGGCGAGGTGATCGGCGTCGCGGGCACGCGCCTCTACGCGCTGCACGGACGCGAGACGCCGGGGTGGTTCGGCGACGGCGAGCCGCCTCGGCCGGCGGCCATCGCGCGCGCGTGGGCCGAGCTCACGCGGAGCTGACGCGCTCACTCGGGCGCGTTCAGATCGATGATGACGACGCCGCGCTCCGGCTCGTCGGGCGGACGCTGCTCGCGGCGCAGCGGCTCGGGGAGCGGGACCACGGGCGCGGGGGCGTCGCGGCGGTGCCGCTCGTCCTCTTCGCGCTTCCGGATCTGGTCGATGATGAAGGGCGGCAGCACCGCGAGCTCCCGGTTGGCTTCACTGTAGCCACAGATGCTGGACGGGGAAACCATGCCGTCTGCGCTCGTGGACGTCCACTCTTTCGCGGCCTCCCTGCTATCCTCCCGCCGTGAAGGCCAGGGCCACCGGCGTCGGGCTGGCGCTCGCGGTCGTCCTCGGGACGCCGCGGCCGGCGCTCGCGCAAGGGGACTTCGCCACCTCCGGTGGTGCTTGGAACTCCGTATCCGAGCTGATGCAGGTCGCCGCCAATCGCGGAGCGAGCGTCGAGATCCCCGAGCGATTGGACGTGGGGACGCTCCAGCCGTCCGACGCGCTGTTGATACTGCACCCAACCGAGCCCGTGCCGGGCGCGAGCCTGACCGCGTTCCTCCGAGACGGAGGGCGCGCCTGCCTCGCCGACGACTTCGGCGCGGGTGAGCGCTTCCTCGGCCTGTTCTCGATCACCCGCGGACCTCCGAGCGAAGCGATCGCGGTCCAGCTCCGGGGTAACGCCAACCTCCCCGTGGCGCGCGCGAACGGGACCCACGAGCTCACGCACGAGGTCTCCGCGCTGGTCACGAACCACCCCGCGGTGGTCGCGCACCGCGAGCTCGCGCCGATCTTCCGGCTCGGCTCCGGCGAAGCCGTCGTGCTCGCGGGCGCGGTCGGCGAGGGCCGGCTCGTCGTGCTCTCGGACCCGAGCGTGCTGATCGACAACATGCTCTCGCTGCGCGGCAACCGGCGCTTCGCGGAGAACCTCGTCGACTACCTCACCGAGGGCCGCGGTGGGCGGCTCGTCGTGGTGCGCCCCGGCGTGCGCATCGTCGGACGCTACGGCGAGCCGGGCGCCGACCGACCGCTCCACGACCTGCGCGTCTTCCTCGAGCGGATGAGCGCGCTCGACATCCCGCCGCTCGCGCTCCGCATCGCGAGCCTGGCGCTCGCCGCGATCGCGGTCATCCTCGCCCTCGGCGCGCTCCCGCGCCGCTCGCCGTACCGCGCCGCCCGGATGTTCGCACGCGAGGCCGCCCAAGGCGGGTTCGTCGGGCGGGTCGGCTTCTTCTCCCGCGCAGGGACGAACCTCCTCCAGCCGCTCATGGTCTACAAGTTCGAGCTCGAAGCGGAGATCCTCGCGCGGCTGGCGCTGTCCGGACGGACGCTCCTGCGCGACGTCCTCGCCGCGATGCGCGAGCGAGGCATGAGAGATCAGGACATCGACGACATGCGCACGCTCCTCCTGGCCCTCGATCAGCTCCACGCCGAGCAGGACCGGCCCGCCTCACCACCGCGCGTGACCCCGCGGCGCTTCCGCGAGCTCGTGCGCCTCGGCGACGGGCTCCTGGAGAGGCTCCCTCGATGACCGCCCAGACCATCGAGCCGGAGACGCTCGCGAGCGTGACCGAGAGCTGCAACCGCGTGATCGACGAGGTGCAGCGCGTGTACGTCGGGCCGCGCAACGTCCCCGAGCAGCTCCTCGTCACGCTCCTCGCGCGCGGCCACGTGCTGCTCGAGGGCGTGCCCGGCGTCGCGAAGACGACGCTCTGCAAGGCCTTCGCGGCGACCCTCGGCTGCGACTTCCGGCGGATCCAGTTCACGCCCGATCTCTTGCCCGCCGACATCACGGGCACCTACGTGCTGTCGCCCAAGGAGGGGACCTTCCAGCTGCGCGAGGGGCCGATCTTCGCGAACGTGGTCCTCGGCGACGAGATCAACCGCGCCCCCGCGAAGACGCAGAGCGCGCTCCTCGAGGCGATGCAGGAGTACCAGGCGACGATCGAGGGCGACACGCGCCCGCTGCCCTCTCCGTTCATCGTCCTCGCGACGCAGAACCCCGTGGAGCAGGCGGGGACCTATCCGCTCCCCGAGGCGCAGATCGATCGCTTCCTCATCCGCCTCCTGATCGGCTACCCCACGCCTGCAGACGAGAAAGGGATCTTGCGTCGGTTCAGCGACGGCAGCCCCTCGGCGCGCCGGATCCTGATCCCGGAGCAGATCCTCGCGATGCAGCAGCTCGTGGAGCGCGTCCACGTCGAGGACTCGATCCTCGACTTCGTGGTGCGCCTCGCCGCGTTCACCCGCGAGCACGCGCGGCTCTTCCTCGGCGCGTCGCCGCGCGCCTCGCTCGCGCTCGTGAAGGCGTCGCGGGCCCGCGCGCTCGTGCTCGGCCGCCCCTACGTGATCCCGGACGACGTGAAGCGCCTCGCGGTGCCCGTCCTCGCTCACCGGCTCGTGCTCACGCCGGAGGCCGAGATGGAGGGGACGCAGCACGAGCGCATCGTGCGCCAGGCCCTCGACGAGGTGCCGCACAAGAAGGAGCGCTAGGTGCTCCCGATCCCGACCCCGAGCGCGCTCGCCGCCCTCGCCGGGGCCGTCGCGCTGCTCTTCGCGGGCGCGATCGCGGCCTCGTGGCCCGCCGCGGCGCTCGGCGGGATCCTCCTCGTCGGGCTCGCGCTGTGCCTCGCGATGACGATGCCGCTGGGGCGTCGGGTGCGGCGCCACCGCCTCGAGTTCGCGTGGTGGCTCGGCCACGCGGAGCCGGGCTCGGGCGGCGGCGCGGTCGTGCCGGAGAAGCCCTTCGAGGTGCGCTGCTTCCTGCGGCACCGGGGCGGGATGCGGCTCGAGCTGCGCGGACTCACCGCCCTCGCGCCCGGCGGCGCGCGCCGCGTCGACGAGGAGGGCGACGTCCTCGCGCTCGAGCCGAACTCGCGGACCGAGTTCGCGTTCCGCCTGATCGCGCCCGCGGTCGGGCGCGTGGTGCTGCACGGGCTCG
>JAYRVK010000981.1:0-3294 GCA_041918555.1 Sandaracinaceae bacterium | reverse complement strand
TCCTCGGGGGCGACGCCGAGGCGCGGCACACCGACCCCGAGCGCGAGCAGTTCGTGACCGGGTTCTTCATCCAGCGCGATCCGGTGCGCTGCGACGAGTACCTCGAGTTCCTGCAAGCGCTCCTCGCGCGCCAGCCGGGCTACGTGCTCGCGCGCGCGCCGCGCGCGCCGGGCAACGCGGCGTACTGGTCCGTCGTCGACGGTCGCGTGCGCATGCCCGAGCGCGACGTCCACGGCGACGAGTGGCGGCCCGACATGCCCGTCGTGGCGGTGAGCGCGCTCGACGCCGAGGCCTACGCGCAATGGACGAGCGAGCGCGAGGGGAGGGCGCTGCGCCTCCCGACCGACGTCGAGTGGGAGCGCGCCGCGCGCGGCGCCGACGGCCGCCCGTATCCGTGGGGCCACCACTTCGATCCCGCCTTCTGCAAGATGCGGCTCTCGCGCCCCGAGATGCACCCCGAGCCGATCGGCGCGTTCGCGACCGACGTCTCGGCGTTCGGCGTAAGGGATCTTGCGGGCGGCGCCGCCGATTGGACGTGCTCGAGCTACCGCGCGGAGCCGCGCGAGCGCTCGGTCCGCGGCGGAGGCTGGACGACGCGCGCGCACCGGTGCATCGCGACGTTCCGCGGCGCGGCCCACGAGGACGTCCCGAGCGGCGAGCTGGGGTTCCGCCTCGTGTGCCCGATGTGAGCCGGCGGTCAACCGTGGCCGAGCTGCGCGGCCACATGGCGTGCGAGCGCCTCGCTCGCGGTGACGCCCGGCGACTCGATGCCGAGGAGGTGGATCATCGTCGGGTCGCTCGCGTCGAGGAGGAAGTCCGCCTTCGGCTGGTCCGGGCCGTGGAGCTTTGGGCGCACGCCCGCGTAGTCGGGGGAGAGATCTTCGTCGCGCACGCCGGGCAGGTAGCGGCGGAGCGCCTCCGCAAAGCGACTTGCTTTATTCGGATCGACGTCGTAGCGCGGCGCGTCGATCCACTCGGTGTCGGGGCCCGCGCGGTAGGCGCCCCCGAGATCGACGGTGACGTGCACGCCGAGGCCCGCGCTGGAAGGGACCGGGTAGACGAGGCCGTGCGTGCGCACGCGGCGCAGCGCGAAGTAATCGCCCTTGCAGAAGCGGTGCAGCGGCAGCGGGGCGCCCGCGAGGCGCGCGACGCGATCGGCGAAGAGGCCGGCGGCGTTGATCACGCGCGCCGCGTCGACCGTGGCGCGGGCGCCGTCGGATCCCTGCGCCTGGACGCGCCAGCCGGTAGCGGTGCGCGCGAGGCCGACGACCTCGGTGCGGTACGCGAAGTCCGCGCCGGAGCGGCGCGCCTCGGCGGCGTAGCTCGCAGAGAGGCCGTGGACGTCGACGATCCCGGTCCGCGGCGAGACGAGCGCGGCGACCGCGCGCACGGCGGGCTCGCGCCGCGCGACCTCGGCGCCGTCGATCAGCGCGAGCTCGCCGGCGCCGTTCGCGAGGCCCCGGGCGAGGAGCGCCTCGAGCGCGGGGACCTCGGAGTCATCGGTCGCGACGACGAGCTTCCCGATCACGCGGTGGCCCACGCCGTCGCGCGCGCAGCGGGCGTAGAGGAGCTCGCGGCCCTCGACGCACGTCGCTGCGGCGAGCGAGCCCTCCGGGTAGTAGAGGCCCGCGTGGACGACGCCGCTGTTGCGGCTCGAGGTCTCGCGCGCGAAGCCCTCGTGCCGCTCCACCACGAGCACTCCGTCGCCGCGGCGCGCGAGCTCCGCGGCGCACGCGAGGCCGACGGCGCCGGCTCCGATCACGAGGGTGTCGACGTGCATGGTGCGCTGCTCGATCGCGTGTACTAGTGTGCCCGCCGATGAAGAGCGTATTCCGAGACGACATCCTCGGGGGTAAGGTCGCGTTCGTCACCGGCGGCGGCTCCGGGATCTGCAAGGGCATCACGAAGGCCTTCCTCGCGCACGGCGCGCAGGCCGCGATCGTGGGGCGCAAGGCGGACCGGCTCGACGCGGCCGCGAAGGAGCTGAGCGAGGCGACGGGCCGCGCGTGCCTCGCGGTACCCGCGGACGTGCGCGATCCGAAGCTCGTGGAGGCGGCGCTCGACGCGACGCTCGAGCGCTTCGGGAAGATCGACATCGTGGTCAACGGCGCGGCCGGGAACTTCCTCTGCCCCGCGGCGACGATGTCCTACAACGCGTTCAAGACGGTGCTCGACATCGACACCGTCGGGACCTGGAACGTGACGCGCGCGGCGTTCGAGCGCGGGCTGCGCGATCGCGGCGGGGGGGTGCTGAACATAAGCGCGACGCTCCACTACTCGGCGACGCCGCTCCAGATGCACGCGTCGGCGGCGAAGGCCGCGATCGACTCGATGACGCGCAGCCTCGCGCTCGAGTGGGGCTCGATGAACATCCGGATCAACGCGATCGCGCCCGGTCCGATCGAGGACACCGAGGGCATGGCCCGCCTCGCGCCGAAGGACATGAAGGACAAGCTCACCAAGGGGATCCCCCTCGGACGCTTCGGCACGGTGGAGGACATCGCGAACGCGGCGCTCTTCCTCGCGAGCGACGCCGCCAGCTACGTGCACGGCGAGGTGTTCGTGGTCGACGGCGGCGCGTGGCTCCCCGGGATGGGGCACGCGTTCACGATGGGATGAGGGCGCTCCTCGCGATCGCGCTGCTCGCGGGCTGCGGCGCGCCGGCGCCGGCGCGCGTCGAGGCCGCGGCGGTCGTGGAACCGCGAGCGACCACGAGCGAGAGCGAGAGCGAGAGCGAGGGCGCGGGCACGAGCACGAGCACGGGCGAGAGCACGGGCGAGAGCGAGAGCAGGAGCACGAGCGAGAGCGCGAGCGCGAGCGCGGGGGGCTTCGCAGCGTGTCCCGCGGTGGTGCCCGGCGACATGGCTTGCATCCCCGGCGGCGTGAGCACGCGCGGCTCCGACGACGGCGAGCCCAACGAGCGCCCGGCGGCGGCGGTCCGCGTCTCGACGTTCCTCATCGACGTGCACGAGGTCGACAACGCCCACTACGCCGAGTGCGTGACCGCGGGCGTATGTCGCCGACTGGTTCCGTTCCCCGACTACATGGGTGCGACGCAGCCGGCGGTCGGGATGCGGTGGCAGGACGCGGACGCGTACTGCACCTGGCGCGAGAAGCGCCTCCCGACCGAGGCGGAGTGGGAGCGCGCGGCGAGCGGACCCGACGAGACGCGCTACCCGTGGGGCGACGAGGCGACCGAGGCGCCGTGCGAGCGCGCGATCGTGATGACGCGCGCGGGCCGCGGCTGCGGCACGGGCGTCACGTGGCCGGTCGGCTCGCGGCCGCCCGGCCCGT
>JAYRVK010000980.1:0-2088 GCA_041918555.1 Sandaracinaceae bacterium | reverse complement strand
TGAAAGCTGAGCAGGATCGCATCGACGAACGGGTAGATCAGCAGCATCAAGACGATGAGGACGACCGGGCCGACCATGAGCCAGCTGAGCAGCCAGTCCCGCCCGAGCACGCGGCGCCGCTGCTCGCGCCGGTGCGCGCGCACGGGCTCGATCTGGTCCCGCTGCTCGCGCCGACGTCGACGCCCGCGCGCGTGGCGGCGGCGGCCGAGGTCGCGGGCGCGTTCCTCTACTACGTGTCGATGACGGGCGTGACGGGCGCCGCGGGGGCCGACCTCGAGGCCGCGGCCGCGCGCGCCGCGGAGCTCACCGCCGCGACCGGCAAGCCCGTCGTGGTCGGCTTCGGCGTGCGTAACGCAAGAGACGTTGCGGTCGTGACGGCCCGCGCGCGCGGCGTCGTGGTGGGGAGCGCGCTGGTCGCGGCGATCGAGGGGGCCGCGGATCCGGTCGCCGCGGTGCGCGCGTGCGTGTCCGAGCTCTCGCGCGGGCGATGAGCGAGCGGCTCCTCGCCGCCGCGCTCGTCGCGGTCGCGCTGCTGTCGACGGGCGCCGCGCGGGCGCACCTCGGGAGCACCAAGCTCGTGTGGATCGAGCCGACGCCCGAGGGTGCGCGCGTGCGCGTCGACCTCGACCCGATCGACGTCGCGTACGAGCTCGAGGCCGAGGATCCCGATCACCCGGACGTCGACGCGCTGCTCCGCGGCGCGGACGCGCTCCGCGCGTGGGCCGAGCGCGCGTTCTCGATGCGCACGGACGGAGGCGCCTGCGTGGCCCGCGCGGGCGCGGTCACGGAGGTCGCCGTCGAGAGCCTGCGCTTCGATCGCGGGCTCCGCGTCGAGCTCGCGTTCACGTGCCCCGAGCCGCGCGCGAGCGCCGTGTTCCGCGACGACGCGGTGTTCGCGAACGATCGCCAGCACGAGTCGATCGTGCGCGTCGGCGAGACGCCGACGATCCTGCGGATCGGGCGCCAGGAGGTCTCGATCGGCGAGCCGCCGACCCTCGGCGCGACGGTCCTCACGTTCCTCCTCGAGGGCGCGCTCCACCTCTTCACCGGTTACGACCACGTCCTGTTCCTGCTCTCGCTGCTCCTCGTCGCGGGCGAGGTCGCGGCGCGCGACGGGCGCAGGAAGGCGCTGAAGGACGTCGCGCTGATCGTCACGGCGTTCACCCTCGGGCACTCGATCACGCTCATCGCCGCGGCGCTCGACGTGGTCACGCTGCCCTCGCGCCTCGTCGAGAGCGCGATCGCGGCGTCGATCGTGGCGGTCGCGATCTGGAACCTCGTCCGGCCGGAGGCGCGCGTCGGCCTGCGCTGGGTCGCGGGCGCGTTCGGTCTCGTGCACGGCTTCGGGTTCTCGTCGGTGCTGCGCGAGCTGCTCCTGCCCGCGGACCAGCGCGTGGCCGCGCTCTTGTCGTTCAACGTGGGGATCGAGCTCGGGCAGCTCGCGATCGTCGCGTGCGTGGTGCCGCTGCTCGGCTGGGCGGGGCAGCGGGGCTGGTACCGCCGGGTCGTGATCCAGGGCGGCTCGGTGCTCGTCGCGCTGATCGCGGGCTTCTGGCTCGTCGAGCGGGCGCTGGGGTGGTGACGACAGCGCGGCGCCCCGCGGCGTATCCTCGGCCGCGAGGAGGTGGGCGTGGCCGGCGTGCGAGGACCGCTCGAGGGGAACGTCGCGCTCGTCGCGGGCGCGGGGCCGCGCTGAGGGCGGGACATGCGCGTCGGACGGGAGCGCGAGCTCGCGGCGCTCGAGGCGCACCTCGACGCCGCCGAGGCCGGGCGTGGTCGCGCGGTCCTCGTGCGGGGCGAGGCCGGGATCGGAAAGTCCGCGCTGCTCGAGGCGCTGCTCGAGCGCGCGCGGTCGCGCGGCCTCGTGTGCGCGGTCGGCCGCGCGTGGGAGCTCGGAGGCGCGCCGCCGTGCTGGCCCTGGACGGAGATCGTGCGCGCGCTCGCGTCGGAGCCCGCGCTCGCGTCGCTCGAGCTCGGGGGGCGCGCCGCGCTCTCTCCGCTCCTCGCGATCGACGCGCCGATCCCGGCTGCCCTGGACGCGGGCCAGACGCGCTTCCGCCTCTTCGACGCGGTCGCGCGCGCGCTCGA
>JAYRVK010000979.1:0-3907 GCA_041918555.1 Sandaracinaceae bacterium | reverse complement strand
GCTCGTCGCGCCGCGGCGCGACGACGTCGGGAGCGGCGGGATGGGCAGCAAGCTCGACGCCGCGCGGCGCGCCTCGCGCCGCGGCGTGCCCGTGGTGATCGCGGACGCGCGCGACGAGTCGGTGCTCGGGCGCGTCCTCGCGGGCGAGGACGTCGGCACCTTCGTGGTCCCGTCGGCGGCGCGGCTCCCGAGCCGCAAGCATTGGATCGCCTACACGCTGCGGCCCCGGGGCGACCTCATCCTCGACGACGGCGCCGCGCGCGCGATCCGCGAGGGCGGCCGGAGCCTCTTGCCGGCGGGCGTGATCGGCGTGCGGGGCGCCTTCGCGCCGGGCGACGCGGTCGTCCTGCGCGCGGCGGACGGGACCGAGATCGGCCGCGGCCTGACGCGGTACGGGACCGCGGACGCGGCGACGCTCGCGGGCGCGAAGACCGACGAGATCCGCGCGCGGCTCGGGTTCCACGGGGGCGACGAGCTCGTCCATCGGGACGATCTGGTGCTGGTGTGAGGGATCGATGAGCGACGTGAGACGAGAGGTGGAGGCGCTCGCGCGCCGCGCGAAGGAGGCCTCGCGCGCGCTGGCCAGCGTGCGCACGGAGACGAAGGACGCGGTGCTGCGGCGCGTCGCGGCGGCGCTCCGCGCGAAGGAGAGCCGCGCGATCCTCGAGGCCAACGCGGAGGACGTCGCCGACGGCGTCGAGCTCTCGGAGGCGCTGCGGGATCGGCTCCGCCTCGACCGCGCGCGCCTCGACGGGGTCGCGAAGGCCGTGGAGGAGATCGCGGCGCTCCCCGACCCCGTGGGGCAGGTCGTCCACGTCCACACCCTCGCCAACGGGCTCGAGATGCAGCGCGTCCGGGTGCCGCTCGGGCTGATCGGGATCATCTACGAGTCGCGGCCGAACGTGACCGTCGACGCGGCGGCGCTCTGCTTCAAGGCGGGTAACGCCACGCTGCTCCGCGGCGGCAAGGAGGCGATCCGCACGAACCGCGCGCTCGCCGCGGTGTTCGCGGCGGCCCTCGCGGCCGAGGGGCTCGACCCCGCGACGGTCAGCCTGATCCCGACCCTGGATCGCGAGGCGACGCGCGCGATGATCGAGCTCGACGGAGTCGTCGACGTGATCATCCCGCGCGGCGGCGAGGGGCTGATCCGCTTCGTGGTCGAGCACGCGCGCGTGCCCGTGATCCGGCACTACAAGGGCGTGTGTCACGTCTCCGTCGACGCGAGCGCGGACCTCGACGCCGCGCTCGCGATCGCGATGAACGCAAAGGTCCAGCGGCCGGGGGTGTGCAACGCGATGGAGACGCTGCTCGTCGACGACGCGGTGGCCGACGCGTTCCTGCCGCGGCTCGCCGCCGCGATGCGCGAGGCCGGGGTCGAGCTGCGCGCGGACGAGCGCGCCCGCGCGCGGATCGACGCGGCGCCGGCGACGCCGGCGGACTGGGACGAGGAGTACCTCGATCTGGTGCTCAGCGTCGGGGTGGTCGACGGCCTCGACGGCGCCCTCGCGCACATCGCGCGGCACGGCACGCTCCACACCGAGGCGATCGTGACGCGAGATCGCGCGCGCGCGGAGCGCTTCCTGCGCGAGGTCGACGCGTCGTGCGTGCTCGTCAACGCCTCCACGCGGTTCAACGACGGGGGCCAGCTCGGGCTCGGCGCGGAGGTCGGGATCTCCACGACGAAGCTCCACGCCTACGGCCCGATGGGGCTCGCGGAGCTCTGCACGACGAAGTGGGTCGGGCGCGGCACCGGGCAGGTCCGCGTGTGAGCCCGGCTTGACGGGACGCCGGGATCGGGTAGCAGTTCGCGCTCGTCGAGACGAGAGAGCATCATCATGAGCGATGGAGACACCGGCGAGGCGCGGTCCGACGTGAGCGCCGAGCACGACGAGAACCGCGCGGCGCAGCTCGCGTCGGCGCGCGAGACCGCGCTGGCCATCGCGGCCTCGGCGCTCGAGCGCAAGGCGCTCAACGTCGTGATCCTCGATGTCGCCGGCAAGGTCGACTACACGGACTACGTCGTCGTGATGAGCGGCCGCAGCGATCGGCAGGTCGCGGCGATCGCGAAGAACGTCGAGCGGGACGTGAAGGAGAAGCTCGGCGTGCGCTGCCTGAGCGTCGAGGGGCTGCCGCAGGCGAGCTGGGTCCTCATGGACTTCGGCGACGTGATCGCGCACGTGTTCCACGAGGACACGCGGGGCTACTACGACCTCGAGTCGCTCTGGGTCGACGCGCCGCAGCTCGCCTTCGACGACGAGGCGTGAGGATCGTCCTCTGCGCGGTCGGCAAGGTGAAGGAGCGCCCGCTCCGCGCCGTGCTGGACGACTACCTCGGCCGCATCGCGCGCTACGCGAGGCTCGAGGAGATCGAGCTGAAGGATCTCCCGGCGGCCGAGCTGCGCGAGGTGATCGAGCGGCGCCTCGATCCTGCGGGGCGGACCATCGCGCTCGAGGTCGAGGGCGCGCTCTGGACGAGCGACGAGCTCGCGAAGCAGGTCGGCGAGTGTGAGCTCCACGCGGTGCCGTCGATCACCTTCCTCGTCGGCGGCTCGTACGGGCTCCCCCCCGAGGTGAGCCGCCGCGCGCACGCGCGCTTCTCGCTCGGACGCGTCACGCTCCCGCACCGACTCGCCCGCGTGGTGCTCGCGGAGCAGATCTATCGCGCGTTCACGATCCTGCGCGGCGAGCCGTACAGCCACTGAGACCCGCGCGTCAGCGGGCGCACACGTAGGGTCGCGGGTCGCTGCAGCGCGCGTCGAGCCAGCCGCTCGGAGTGTGCTCGACGCAGTCGCGCCACGGCGGCGTGTCGCTCGGGGCGCCCGGCTGCCAGCGCGTGAAGCTCGGCGCGCTCCCGTCGGCCCACCGGAACACCCCCTCATCGGCCGCGTCGCTCAGTCCGATCCAGTGCCCGGTGCCGAGCTGTCCCTCGATCGCCGACTCCTCGGTCGCGTCGTCATAGCGCACGAGGTGCCCACCCCACGCCGCGCACGCGCGCTCGGCCGCGTCCCACGGCTCCGCGGTGGCGACGCGCCGGAAGCAGCGTCCCTCGCGCTCCAGATCGCACGCCACGGCCGCGTCGGGGAGGGCCGCGTCGGGGAGGCCCGCGTCGGGGACGGTGGCGTCCTCCGCGCCGGCGTCGTGCGGCGCGGGCGCCCCCGCGTCGTAGGGTCCGTCGCAGCGGCCCGCGCGGCAGGCCGAGGCCGCACACGTGGGCCCCTCCGCGGTCGCGACGAGCGGCACCACCACGCGCGCGGCGCCGGGGAGCGGGAGCTCCACCTGGACGCAGCCGCGCGCGATGGTCGCGCAGGCGCCGTCGCGCGCGACGCCCGCCAGGCCGTAGCGGCCGGCGGGGAGCACGGGAGGGGGGGGGCCCGGCACCTCGGCGCGGTAGATCGGCTCGCCCTCGCACCCGCCGTCGAGGACCGCCGCCTCGACGAGGACACTCCGCGCCGCGACCGCCTCGTCCTCGAAGCGCAGGCTCCAGTCGGCGCGGTGCCCCGCGCCGTCGCACGCGCTCGCGAGGAGCGCCAGCGCGACCCAACGGAGCCTCACGGGAGCTCCACGCGGACGCGCCGGGTGCCGTCGGGAGGCACGTCGATCGGCACGCGGCGGACCGACGTCCCGCCATGCGGGCGCAGCACGAGCGTGTGCCGGCCCGCGGGCACCGTGAAGCGGCCCGGGGTCGTGCCGAGGCGGCGCCCGTCGAGGTAGACCTCCGCCCAGCCCCCGCTCGTCGCGACGTTCACGGTGCCGCGCCCCGCGATCGGGGGCCGCCGAGGCCTGCGCGGCGGCGGCGCGTCGAGCTCGGCCGGCGCGGCGGGCGGGGGAGGGGCGGGGCGGACCACGGGCTCGGGGATCGCTGCGGCCGGGGGTGCCTCGGGGGTCGTCGCGGGCTTCGCGTCGCGCGC
>JAYRVK010000978.1:0-2652 GCA_041918555.1 Sandaracinaceae bacterium | reverse complement strand
GGGCGGGGTGCCTCGCGGACCTCGCCGCCCTCCGGCAGACCTACGAGGATCCGTACGTCGACTCGTTCGAGGGCCGCGTCCACGTCGCCGCCGGCGATCCCGCGCGCGCGCTCGAGGTCGCCGATCGCGTGATCGCGGCCGAGCCCTCGCTGATCGACGGCCACGACGTGGCGCTCCTGGCCGCGCTCGGGCTCGGCGATCGCGCGCGCGCGCGGCGCGAGCTCGACCGGTTGGTCGCCGAGCACGGGGTCGACGCGAGCACCCTCGCCGCGATGGACGGCTACGCCGGGATCCGCGAGCTCCCCGCGCCCGAGGCGCTGGTCGGCGACGCGGTGCCCGACCTGTGAGCGGGAATCCGCGGGCCCTTCTTCGTCGTCCCTACGGCGTGCTCCGCGCCGCCGTGATCCTCCTGCTGGCCTCCCTCGCCCCCCCCCTCGCCGCCGCGCAGGGCCGCTGCACGGCCACCGAGGAGGCGGGCGGTCATCTGATCACCTGGCGCGCGTGGACGTTCGACGCGCGCGGGCGGATCGCGACGCTCGCCTACACCCTCGACCCCGCCGCGTTCTCGTCGTTCACGCGCTACCGCTACGGCGCGAGCGGCGAGCTCGTCGAGGAGCGCACGCACATCGACGAGGGCCCCTCCGAGACCGGCCCGCAGCCGGCAGTGCCGATCACCGTGGAGCGGCGCGACGGCGTCGTGGTCGCGCGCCGGCCCAACGGCGACGACCGCGAGGACGTGACGACCACGTGGGTCCTCGACGAGCGCGGGCGCCCGACCTCGATCACCCTCGAGCCGGGCGGCGAGGAGGGCCAGCGCTTCCTCTGCGCGAACGATCTCGCCGGGCGGCCCGTGTACATGGGCGTCGAGCGCGGCGAGGAGGAGCTCGGCGCGCGCCGCTGGGAGTGGGAGGGCGATCGGCTGGTGCGGATGGTGTCCCTCCGGCGCGACGGCAGCGAGGAGGTGTCCGAGGTCCGCCACCCGCGGCGCGGCGTGGTGGAGATCCGGAGCGCGGACGGCGAGTCCGTCGAGACGTTCCGCGGCGCGTGCGCGCCGGTGATCTTCGAGCGGTGCGCGCCCGTGTACGGCCCCGCGCTCCCCGATGGGTCGCGCGCTCGCGTCCCGCGGCTCGACGGCCTCGCGGCCCCGCGCATCCCGCGCGCGAGCGCCCCGCCCGCGTTCGGCGCCGCGCTCGGCGCGCGGCTCACGCTCGCCGCGCTGCGCCGCGCGTATGCGGGCCAGGACGTATGGACGAGCGTGAGCTTCTACGAGAACGCCCCGAACGTGCCCTTCCCCATCGTGTGCGTCGGGCGCGAGGGCCGCTGCACCACCGTGATCGAGCACGACGCGAACGGTCGCGCTCGGCGCGCGACGACGACCGACCCCTCGCTGCCTGGGCCGGCCGGGATCGCAGCCGGCGCTGCATCGCAAGACATATTGACATCGCTGGAGGCGTGCACGATCGAGACGGGGCTCGAGACCGGCATCGCGTGCCGGGTCCGCGGCGCGCCGGGCTTCGTCGTGTGGCTCGAGGCGACCGACGCGATCCTCGGCTCCGGGCTCGACGCACCGACCGACGCCATGCTCCGCGGGCGACGCGTCGTGCACCTCGAGTGGCAGCCGCCCGAGGGGTGACCCCGCGTCGGGCGACGCGCGGCGCGGCCCCGCGCTATCCTCGGCGCCGACATGGACGACACCGACTGGCCGAGCCTCCTCCGAGACCCGGAGAATCAGGCGCGGATCGAGATCTACCTGAAGCGCGGGCTGGTGGTGACGCTCGCGCCCGAGGGAGCGCAGCTCCGACCACACGGCGGGCCGCGCTACTTCAGGGGACAGCTCACGAACCAACAGCTCGCGACCCTGCCCCTCTGGCGCCCACTCGTCCCCGACGAGCTTCGGCTGCGCCTGTGCCAGATCCTCGCCGACGCCGGCTTCCCGCGCGCCGACCTCTCGCAGGGCCTCGTGCCGGGCGAGGTGCCCGGCTACATCCTTGTCCGCGTCGGCGACGCGGTCGCGGTCATGGACCGCACGAGTCGTGTGGAGGACGCGCTTCCGTCGCTCCGCGCGGTGCTGGACGAGCTCGACGCCCTGACGTACCCGGCCAGCTTGCGCGGGACCACCGAGCGGACGGACAACCCCGAGCTCCATCACTGGTAGCCCTCCGCATGCGCTCCCTCGCCGCGTTCCTCTCCCTCTTCCTCGCTGCGTGCGGCCATCGCGACGCCGCGGCGGAGGATCGCGCGGAGCCCGCGCCGCGGTCGCTCGAGGACCACTACCGCGCGCCGGTGCAGCGCATCACCGGCGCGAGCGAGGACGCGGACTTCGCGTGGGCGTGGCTCCGCACCCTGTGCACCGAGATCGGCCATCGCCTCTCGGGGAGCGAGAGCCTCGAGCGCGCCGTCGACTGGTCCGCCACCGAGCTCGACGCGATCGAGGGGGTGCGCGTCACGCGGCAGCCGGTCGAGGTGACCGTGTGGATCCGGGGGCAGGAGAGCCTGACGCTGCTCGGCGAGACGGAGGAGCCCCTCGCGATGCTCGGCCTCGGCGGCTCCGTCGGCACGCCGGCGGGCGGGATCGAGGGCGAGGTGATCGCGCTGCGCGGCCTCGACGAGATCGCGGCGCGCGGCGCGGAGCTGGCCGGCAAGATCGTGCTC
>JAYRVK010000977.1:0-5018 GCA_041918555.1 Sandaracinaceae bacterium | reverse complement strand
CGTGCTCCGCCGCGCGGTGCGCGAGCCACAGGATCAGCTCGTCGAGGAAGAGCACGATCGCGTCGTAGCCGAGCTCGCGCGCGTGGCGCGCCATCACCGCGAGCCCGCGATCGAAGTCGACGTAGCGCCCCGCGTCGGCCGCGGCCTTGAACCACGACGTCGCGAGCGCCGAGAAGAGCGCCTGCCGCTCCTCGGGCTCGCTGCACTCACGCGCCGCGTCGAAGCGCGCGCGGCCCCAGCGCGCCTCGGCTGCGATCTCGCCCCAGCCCTCGTCGCTCGGCGCCGCGCTCGCTCCGTTCATCGGCGCGAAGAACCGCTCCTCGCCCATCTCGTCGAGGAGGCGCGCCGCGTCGTCGAACAGCTCCTCGTCGGCGAACAGCCCGGGCAGCTCCGCGCCCGGGTGCTCCCTGCGCACGAACGCCACGTAGGTCCCGAACACCTTCGACTCGACGTCCGCGCTGCCGATCATGTGGAAGTGCAGCTCGAGGAGCCGCTTCTTCCCGACGAACCCGTGCTTCTCGCGCAGCGCGTGCAGCTCCGGCTTGGCCCACGCCGCCGGGTGCGCGCGCAGGAGCAGCGACAGGAGCGCCATGAACTGCGACTTGCCCGACCCGAAGCTCCCGTGCAGGTACGCGGCCTGACTGCGCCCGTCGCGGATTGAGCTCCCCACGAGCGCGAGGGCGCGATCGAACGCCTCGCAGAGCGCGGGCGTGACCACGAACGACTCGGACGTCTGCTCCGCGTGCGCCACCGCGTCGACGAGCTTCTCGACGAAGTCGCTCTTGCGCACCACCTCGGGCAGATCGAGGAGGTCTTTGACGAGCACGGTCCCCACCAGAGCGTTGGTACCACACCGAGCGCGGAGCCGAGCACCGTTCGGAGTAGGCTCGCACCCGATGACCGCGCGACCGGCGCTGCGAGCCCTCGGCACCCTCGCCAGCGCGCTCGCGCTGCTGCCGGGCTCCCCTGCCTGCGCCCAGATCCAGCCGCCGTCGTCGCCTCGCTGGACGTTCGAGGTCCCGCCCGGACATGCCCTCGCCGTGTGGTCGCGCGATGCCGAGTACGACCTCCTCCGCGTCGCAGACCGCGCGGTCGCGGTGCACGTGATCGAGACGCCCGTCCGAGGCGACGTCGACGTCGGCGCCGCCGCGTGGTGGCTCGACGGCGACCTCGGCCCCTCGTCGGGACGAACGCTCGAACCCCGGCTGCGGTGCGAGGCTCTCGAGGAGGAGCTGCGCGCCGCGCCCGCGCCGCGCTTG
The DNA here is from genome assembly GCA_041918555.1 of Sandaracinaceae bacterium. Lineage (GTDB taxonomy): Bacteria > Myxococcota_A > Polyangia > Polyangiales > Sandaracinaceae > JACKEC01. The sequence continues at coordinate 3,759 of JAYRVK010000977.1, read as the reverse complement.
CTGTGGCCTCGCTGCACCTTCGGTCGGCGCGCCGCGCTCCAGCACCCCGACGGACGCTGGACGATCCTCGAGCTGGTGCGCGACGACGACGAGGTGCGCGCGTTCGTGCGCTCCGCGCGGCCCGTCGTCGGCGAGCGGGGGGGCGCGATCTCCGACTCGACCGTCGAGCTCCGCTCGGTCGACGGGCACGAGCTCTTCCACGCGCACCGCGGCGCGAACGAGGGCACCTCGTGGTTCACCGAGGTGGCGGCGCCGGGCGCGCGCGAGCTCGCGATCACAGTCGGCGAAACGGCGTGGTGGGCCGGCGCCGAGGTCGAGGGTGACGACAAGCTCGTCGTCGCAGGTCGCCCCCGGCGCGGCCGGGTGACCCACGATCCGTTCGACGTGCGCGTCGAGCTCGTCCTCTATTGCCCGGAGGGGCGGGCCCAGCTGCTCTCGATCGGCGCGAGCGCCGCCCGCAGCGCGGAGGCCCGGGTCCGCGCGATGCTCGCCGAGCTGCGCGTCGCGCCGGACGCGGGCGTGGGGTGCACGCTGGGCCAGCCCGCGCGCCTCAAGGCGGATCTCCCGCGGAGCGTGGGCCTCGGCTGCGCGTGCGCTCGCGCGCGACCGACGGCGCCCTCGCTCGCGCTCTTCTGCGCGCCGCTCTACGGTCTCCGAGCTCGGCGGAGGCGACCATGAGCATGCACTGGCTGATCGATCACGGCAGGACCCCGACGCTCGTCCGCGGCGAGTGCGTCCTGCTCGTCACCGAGCGCGAGGTCCACGTGCGGCTCATGGAGATCGTCCAGGACCAGATCGGTTGGTGGAACCGCCAGCGCGAGCAGGTTCACGCCTACGGCCGCGCGTACGAGCTCCGCTTCCACCTGCGAGCCCGCCGCGCGACGACCCACGATCCCGTGCCCGGGCCCGACGACGAGATCTGGCGGAGCCCGATCCCGAACAGCGCTCGGGTCGATCACGCGCTCCGGCGCTTCCACCGGTTCGACGGGGGTGTCGCCCTCGTCCTCGCGGGTGGCCGCGGTCACGGCGGCAACGGGATGGCCTCGCACATGACCGGGACGGCGATCGTGCACTGGACCGACTTCGATCTGTGGAGCGATGGCCAGGGACCCGAGCGCTCGCTCGCGCTCGCGCACGAGGTCGGCCACGTCATCGGCCTCGGGCACACGTACGACGATGACGTCACGGCCAATCGGGAGACCGACGTCGATCCCCCCGGCCGCGCCGCGCGCCGGATCGAAGTGGATCGGCGGGGCCGCATCTTCCGCACGTACAGCCTTCCGGGCTGGGAGCGGAACATCATGGCGGACGTCGCAGCCGACCGGGAAGCGGTGGATCTCACGACCGGCGCGCGGACGTTCGTCCCGGGCCGGGCGTGGTTGGGGCATTACCTCGCGCAGCGCCTCGTGCAGCGCGTGCTCGACGCGCGCGTGGCCGGCGTCTCGTCGCGCTTCGGGATCCCGTACTCCTTCAACGAGCTCGGCAGCCCGTCGCTGCGAGGGCGATGAGCGATGGAGTCACAGGCTCTCGATGCGCGACAGCCACTCGTCGGCGTGGCGGCAGCGCGACCGGATCGCCGACAGCCCGATCGCACGGACCGCGAGGGGACCGTGAAGGGGCTTTCGATACGCCGGAAAGACCTCGGCGAGCCGCTTCGATGGCGCCGTAGCGGGACCCTCGTCCACGAGCTCGGGCCCCCCGGCCGTCGTCGCGATCGCTTCGAGCTGCTGCGCGATCTTCGTCTCTCCGAACACCCAGCTCGCGTCCCGAGGCGCTGCGTAGATCCACGCCTCGTACTCGTGGAGCACGAGATGCGGAATGAATCGTGGATTCGCGACGCGATCCGCGACGGCCTTCTCGACGTGCGCCACCCGCTCGTACACCCCTGCGCTCGGCCGATCCGGCATCCCCGGGAAGTCGTCCGGCAGCCCGTAGTAGTCGATCAAGGTCGTCACCGCGACCGCGCTCGAGTCGCCGAGGAGCCGCGCGAGGTCCCCGAGCACCTGCCGCGTGCTCGTCACCCCACCACGGAAATGCCCGCCTGCCTTGACACGCTTCGTCTTGAGCAAAACGGCCTGGACCGCGAGGGCGCGGCTCTCGAGATGCGGAGCGAGCACGTCTCGGACGAAGCCCTCTTCCGTCTGGCCCTCCACGAGCACGAGCAACTTGCGCATCATCACGCCCGCTGCGGCCGACCGCCGAGGATGTTCTTCTCCCAGAGGTCGCCGAGTGAGTACTCGTCGGTCCAGCCCGCGATCTCGCTGTCCGAGAGACGCCGGAAGGTCGACTGCCCCTCCTTGCGATCGACGACCACCACCGCGTCGGGCTCGAACTGGTTCATCAGTGTGACGGACTGCGTCGCCACGAGCACCTGCGTGCGCGTCGACGCGGACTCGAGCATCGCGGCGAGCTGCGTGATCGCGAACGGGTGCAGGCCGATCTCCGGCTCGTCGATCAGCACGAGCGACGGGGGGGACGGCTGGAGCAGCAGGGTCGCGAGGCAGACGAACCGCAGCGTTCCGTCCGAGAACGAGTGCGCGTTGAAGTAGGCATCGGATCCCCGCTCGCTCCACTCGAGCTGGATGAGGTCGGGCCGCACCGGGTTGGGTCGCAGGGCGAAGTCGCCGAAGAAAGGCGCCACCTGGCGGATGGCGGCGACGATGCGCGCGTAGGCGCCTGCGCCGTCGGGTGCATCGCGCAGCCGCAGAAGGAACGCCGCGAGGTTCGCGGCGTCGGGCCGGAGCCGCTCGTTGTCGTCGATCGGCGCCGTCTGCTTCACCGGCGCAAGCGCGCTCGTGTCGTGGAAGTGGTAGACGCGCCAGCCTCGGACCCTCTCGACGATCCACGCGCAGACGCCACCGGGCTTGGCATTCGCTCGCACTTGCAGGCGCGTCTCCTCGTGCCCGCTCCCCAGCGCCTCTCGGTGGACCGGCTTGTAGTCGCCCTCGAACGACGCCGTCTCCTCCTCGAAGAACAGTCGGTCCGGGGGCGCGTACCCGAGTCGTGCTCGATAGCGGTTCGGTCCCGAGCGCACCTCGATCTGCATTGCGGGGGTCCGCTTGGGCCCGTGGTGCAGGAGCGTCGACGCACCGCCCGACCGCATGACGGCCGCCTGGAGGCGCCCCTCGACCAGCTCACCGAGGAGATGGAGCGCGCCGACGAAGTTGCTCTTGCCCGCCCCGTTGGCGCCCACGAGCACGTTCAGCGAACGGAGATCGAGCTTCATCGAGCCGATCGACTTGAAGCCCTCCACCTCGATCCGATCCAGGCGCATCGCGTCCGTGAGCGTAATCGGATCGGGGATGGACGCAGCGTGGATTCGCGTGTCGCAGTCCGTGGGCATGCCCGTTCATCGAGCGTTGACCGCCGCGGTTTCCGGTCTCACTCATCGTCGAGGTGGCGGGCCGGGACGGGGCGCGACGCCTGGGTCGTCCGGCGCCGGAGGATAGACACGACGTCCGAACCAAGGCGTGCGCGGTTCGTCAACGACCGCCGGGCCGGCGGGAGCCGTCGGGGCCGGTGCGCCGAGCAGGGTGGCGGTTCCCTGGCCGCCCTCGTAGGTGAGCCGCGTGGCGGTCGCGGCCCAGCGGGCGCCATCATCGACGTGCTTCGTTCGGACGTGACCGATCAGCGAAGCCGGGCTGACGCCGATCGCGCCGTGTGTCACCGGATCGCCGCGGCCGTCAGCCGCGCGCGGCCTTGAAGGCGGCGGGCGTGATCTCGGCGAGCGGGAGCCCGAAGCGCTCGCGATGAGTGCCG
>JAYRVK010000976.1:0-6333 GCA_041918555.1 Sandaracinaceae bacterium | reverse complement strand
CGCGATCCTCTTCCCGCTCCTCGTCCCGCAGCTCACGCGGCTCGGGGTGCGCTCGACCCTCGCGGTCGGGGCGATCTCGCTCGCGTACCTCGTGGCGCTCGATCTCGCGATCAGCCCGCGTCAGCCCTACCAGCTCCTCTTCATCGGGCTGTTCTTCGTCGTGGGCTGCAGCTTCGGCGCGTGGGCCACCTACCAGGCCGAGGTCGCCTCGCGGCGGAGCTTCTGGAAGGGGCGCATCATCGGCTGGCAGATGGACGAGCTCGCGGGCGAGCGCGAGAAGGCGGAGCGCCTCCTCCTCAACGTGCTCCCCGCCTCGATCGCGGCGCGCCTGCGCGAGACCGACGCGACGATCGCGGATCGCTTCGAGGAGGTCACCGTGCTCTTCGCCGACCTCGCGGGCTTCACGAAGTACTCGGCGACCGTCGCGCCCGAGACGCTCGTCTCGCGCCTCGACGAGATCTTCTCGCGCTTCGACGACATCGCGGACGAGCTCGGCCTCGAGAAGATCAAGACGATCGGCGACGCGTACATGGTCGCCGCGGGGCTGCCGCACGCACACGAGGACGGCCCGGCCGCGGTCGCGGAGATGGCGCTCGCGATGCGCCGCGCGGTCGACGAGGTCAACGCGCGCACCGGCGAGTCGTTCGCGGTGCGCATCGGCATCCACACCGGCCCCGCGGTCGCCGGGGTCATCGGCCGGCGCAAGTTCATCTACGATCTCTGGGGAGACACCGTGAACACCGCGAGCCGCATGGAGTCGCACGCCGACGTGGGCCGCATCCAGGTCTCGGAGGCGACCGCCAAGCTCCTCGAGGGCCGCTTCGCCCTCGAAGAGCGGGGCATCGTCGAGCTCCGCGGCCGGGGCGCGATGCGCACGTTCTGGCTGGAGGGCACGACGGGCGCGTGAGGGAGCTCGTCACGGTGCTCGCGGTCCTCGCGCTCGCGGAGGCGGCGCGCGCAGAAGACGACGGCGAGGAGCTCGGCGTCGAGGCGCGGGTCTCGACGCCGAACGATCCCACCGCGGATCGCGCGCGCGGGACCGTGACGCGCGAGCAGCTCGAGGAGCGCCTCCCGCGCTCGGCGCCCGACGCGCTGCGCGACCTCCCGGGGGTCAGCGTGCAGCAGACCTCGCACGGGCAGGCGAGCCCGTACGTGCGCGGGCTGACCGGACAACAAGTCGTGCACCTCTTCGACGGGATCCGCCTCAACACGGGGATCTACCGGCAGGGCCCGAACCAGTACTTCTTCACCGTCGACTCCGCGACGCTCGAGCGGCTCGAGGTGGTGCGCGGGAGCGCGTCGACCGAGTGGGGCGCGGACGCGCTCGGGGGGGCGATCCTCGCGGTGCCCCGCGAGCGGAGCCCGAACGCGAGCCTCGACGGGGTGTACTTCGAGCCGGCGCTGACCGCGCGCTTCCGCTCGGCGGACCTCGAGTGGGGCGGCCGCGCGGAGCTCGGCGTGGACCTCGGCGACCGCGTGTCCGTCCTCGGCGGCGTCGGGTTCCGGATCGCCTCGCGGCTCCGCGGCGGCGGCGTGGTGGGGAGCCCGATCGACGGCACGCGCGCGCTCGTCCCCCGCTTCACCGAGGAGGTGGAGGGCCGCCCGATGGACGAGTGGCACACGCAGCTCGGGACCGGCTTCGAGGAGCTCACCTTCGACGGCCGCCTCGTGTACCGGATCGCGCCGCACCTGCACGTCGTGGGCGCGGCCTACGGCTACCGCCAGGCGAACGCACCGCGCACGGATCGTTGCCCCCCGCCCGAGGCGCCGTCGGACGAGTGCCAGACCGTCCGCGAGCAGTTCCGGACCCTCTCCTACGTGGCGCTCCGCGGCGACGCCGGCCGCGAGGTGCGCGACCTCGACGTGTCGCTCAGCTACCAGCGCCACCACGAGCGCCGCGACTCCGTCCGGCCGCGCTCGAGCGTGCGCTTCGACTGGCTCGACGACGTCGACACGCTCGGCTTCGTGGTGCGCGCGGCGACCCCCGCGGCGCGGCTCGGCGAGGAGGCGTGGGTGCGCCTGCGCTACGGCTTCGACGCGTACCGGGATCAGGTCGCGTCCGCGGCGTGGCAGACGCTGACCGACCTCGACCTCGTGCTGCCGCTCTCGCGCGGCCAGTACGCCGACCGCTCCTCGTACGCGACGCTCGGCGCGCACCTCGTCCTCGAGGTGCAGCCGCTCCGCGGGCTCGTGGTGCGGAGCGGCGGTCGGCTCGGCCTCGTCGGGGTGCGCGCGTCGGGCGACGCCGCCTCCGGCAGCCGCGCGGTGCGCGACGACTTCGGGGTGGGCGTCGGCCGGATCGGCGCGGAGATCCGGCCGATCCGCGAGCTCGGGATCCTCGTGTCGCTCGATCAGGGGTTCCGCCCGCCGAACCTCGACGATCTCACCTCGCGCCAGCAGACCGGCCCGGGCTTCCAGTTCGAGAACCCGGACCTGCGGCCCGAGCGCTCGACCAGCCTCGACGTCGGGGTGCAAGTTCGCTTGCCGTACCTCACCCTCGACGCGCACGCGTTCGCGCTGCTGCTCGAGGACGGGATCACGCGGGCGCTCCGGACCGCCGCGGACTGCCCGCCGGACACGCCGGCCTGCCCGGCCTCGCGCGTGCACCTCCAGCTCGTGAACGCGCGCGGGCTCGGGACGATCTTCGGCGCCGAGGGCGGCCTGACGCTGCGCTTCCCGGAGGGGGTGACGGCGCGCGCGACGGTCGCGTACGCTTGGGGGGAGGGCCCCGACCCGGCGACCGAAAGGCGGATCCCGATCTCGCGCGTGCCCCCGCTGAACGGCGCGGTCGAGGCGCGCTGGCGCCACGCCGAGACCGGCGTCTACGCGGGCGCGATCCTGCGCTGGGCGGCGACCCAGGATCGGCTCGCGCCGAGCGACACCGCGGACGCGCGGATCCCGATCGGCGGCACGCCGGGCTGGGCCAGCGTCGATCTCTCGGGCGGCTGGCGCTTCGACGAGCACGTGCTCCTCGCGGTGGTGGTGGAGAACCTCTTCGACGTCGCGTACCGCGTCCACGGCTCGAGCATCAACGCGCCTGGCATCGGCGTGATGGCCTCTGCTACCGTCCGTGGGTGGCCCTTCTGAGATCGCAAGTCGCGTTGTCGATCGTCCTCGTCGCCGCGTGCGAGGGCTCGACTCCGGGGGGCGACGGCGGGCTCCCCGACGGCCGGGCCGGAGGCGACGCGGGGGTCGTGTCCCCCCCCGACTGCGATGGCCTCGCACCCACCCCCGTCGTGAGGCTCTGCGAGCCGCTCGCCAGCGACTACTCCCCGGGCGCCGACGACGCGTGGCCCGCGTGCATCTCCGACGATGGCGAGTACCACCCGATCGAGCCGAGCATCAGCACGATCGCGCGCGTGATGGCCTACGAGGAGATCCGGGCGCTCCTGTTCGATCCGTCCCGCGATCCGAGCGCGCAGGACTTCCTCGACGCGCGCCTGATCTACCAGCGCGACGAGGGCCTCGACTCGCGCGTGGTGCGCCGCTACGACCCTCACTACGCGGCGCCCGCCGGGACCGACTGCGCGCTCGACGGCGTCCCCGAGGCGTACCCCGACTACTGCGTCGGACCCGCCCGCATCGCGCCGATCCTGCTCGACGGGTTCGCGGCGGGGATCGCCGGAGGAGACGCCATGCCGCCCCGGGCGCACGCGGCCCAGATCGAGGCGGCGCTCCTGTGGTTCCTCGCGGTGTCGACTCACAAGGAGAGCCTCTCCTGCACCTCGGTCGCGAAGGACTGCGACTCCTCGTACGCGTACTACACGGGCGGCGAGGCCGCGCGGGGCGGGATCGGGCTCGCGCGCGAGGTCGCGGCGGTGGACTTCGGCGCGCACCAGCGCGCGTGGGACGGCCTCCTCGCGGTGCGCTGCTGGCGCGACCTCGACCCCGCCGACACCGCGACCGATCTCGCGGCGCGCGAGCTGGCGCGCGCGCAGTACGACCGCGCGGTGTCGGACGGCGTCGCCGCGATCCTGCGCGACCGGCTCGTGCGCGCGTGCGTGACCGGCGAGACGGAGCTCGTCTATCAGTGGGCCTTCGCGCGGACGCTCGGCGCCTTCCTCGACCGCGCGGTGCGCGAGCGCGATCCCGCGCAAGCCGACTTGCTCGCGGCAGAGCTGGCGCACGAAGACCCGAGCGAGGCCGACGTGACCGTCGCGGTCGCGGCGCTCGACGCCGCGTTCGACTGCCCGTAGCCCGCGCTCACGGCAGCGGGTTGCCAAGCGGCCCCCGGGGGGTCAGCCTCCTCCGCGGATGCCGCGCGCCGTCATCGCCGTCCTCGCCGCCCTCGCGGTGTGGGGGCTCGCGCACGCCGCGAGCGCACAGCGCTCGTACGTGGTGCGCCCCGGCGACACCCTCGCCCGCATCGCGCGGCGCTTCCACGTCAGCGTGGACACGATCCGCACGGCGAACCGACTGCGCGGCTCGAGCCTGCGGGAGGGCGCGCGCCTGCGCATCCCCACGATGGACCCGTGGGCTCAGGGGCGCGGGCGCCAGCACCGCGTGCGCGAGGGCGACACCCTCACCCGCATCGCGCGCCGCTACCGCGTGAGCGTCGACGCGATCCGCGCCGCGAACCGCATGCGCGGCAGCGCGCTCCAGCCCGGCGCCAGCCTCTTGATCCCAGCGCCCGGCCAGAGCGGCGCGGCGCTGGGCGCGCTCACCACCGAGGGCAACCCCGTCACGGACGCGAACCCCGAGGTCGCCGCGGACGTGGCGGAGGACGCCGAGGCGCGCGCGGACGAGCTCGCGGTCGGCGGCGGCCACGTCGGTCAACGTCTCTTGCGCGAGGCACCGGACGCGTCGTGGATCGCCGCCGCGGGCTCGGTCGAGGGGATCGCGGGCACGCTGCTCCTCCCCGTCGAGGGCGGGCGCTACCTGCGCGGCTGGGGCTCCGGCACCGGCGGCTACCACCTCGCGGTCGACATCGGCGCGCCGGAGGGGACGACCGTCCGCGCGTCCGAGCGGGGCGTCGTCGCCTACGCGGGCCACGAGATCCGCGGCTACGGCAACATCGTGATGATCGTCCACGCGACGGGCTGGGTGACCGCGTACGCGCACAACCGCGTGAACCTCGTCGTGCCGGGCCAGGTCGTCGAGCGCGGCGAGCCGATCGGGGAGGTCGGTCAGACCGGCTTCGCGCGCGGCCCGCACGTGCACTTCATCCTCGTGTACGAGGGCGAGCACTGCGACCCGACGCCGCTGTTCTCGCCGCGTATCGCGCGCGCGAACGGCCAGACCCCCGAGGGCCCCGAGGTCGTGTGGGACGGCGAGCACCGCCCCGCCGCGGTGCAGTGCCTCCCCCGCCGCGAGCGCCCGCACCCGCACTACGCGAACGGCCGCCGCACCCGCCCGCGCGCACGCCGCTGAGCTCGTGGGGGCTCTCCCGGGCGACGACGGGTACGGTCGCGCGTCACGGCGTCGTCGAGTCGTCGTCGTCCTCGTCGAGCACGCGCGCGCGGATCGGCGAGATGCACACGCTCGTCCCGGGCGACTGCTCCATCGACGTCGAGAGGATCGCGGTCTGATCGTTGCCGCGCACGATCACGCTGATGCTCTGGACGCGCCGGGCCCAGCCCTCGGCGCCGTCGACGTGGTTGCAGGCCTCGCGCAGGCCGGGGACATCGACGCCCTCCATGATCTCGCCGACGAGCTCGGTCGGGAGGCCCTCGAGGTCCGAGGACGAGACCCACTCGACCTCGCACTCGTCCGCGCTCAGCGTCTCGAGCAGCGTGTCGACGCCCTCGAGCATCTCGCGGTCGCGATCGCGCCCCGTGCTCCAGCCGGTGAACGTCTCCGCGTAGATCTCGCCGAGGATCCCGCCGAGGTCCGGCACCTCGCGCGTCTGCACGCTCGAGTAGCGGACCCTTCCGTCGGGGAACACGAGCGCGAGCGCCGACACCGTGCGGCGGTTCGCCGACCGGGCCGCCGAGAGCTGCACCGCGGTGAGCGCCACCTCCGGGTGCGCCCCGAGCGGCGCCATCGCCGCGCGCGTCTCGCTCGGCGAGGACTGCAGATCCTCGCCCGACACGCACGCCCACTCGGAGGCCTGATCGTGGCGCCCATCGACCGCCACGCGCGTGATGATCTCGGCGACGTCGTTGGTCCGCGTCGCGAACGCGCCGCCCGAGCCGGTGCCGAAGAGCGCCAGGCTCCCGCCGCCGATGCAGAGCGTGAGCACGAGGAGGAGCGCGCAGCCGCCGCCCACGAGGAGCGGCATCTTGCTCTTCTTCTCGGGGGCGACCGCGGGCGCCGGGGTCATCGGCGCGCCCCCCAGCGACGGCGGCCCGAAGCCGGGGTGCGAGGCGGCGGGCGCCGGCGTGTGCGGCATCG
>JAYRVK010000975.1:0-3037 GCA_041918555.1 Sandaracinaceae bacterium | reverse complement strand
CCGGCGCGGCCACGGCCGGCGGCTCCTCGACGGGCGCGGCCCGCGACGCCGCCGGCTCCGCGGCCGACGCCGCGCCGCGCGGGCGGCTCGCCGGACCCGGACCCGGGCCCGCGCCGCCCGGACGGGGCGAAGCGCCTCCGGCCGGACCGCCGCGCCGCTCGATCGCGTCGAGCCGCGCGACGAGCTCCGCGAGCGGGAGGAGCGGCGGCCGCGTCGCGAGCCGCACGAGCCCCATCTCGAGCGTGGTGCGCGGGCTCCCGCTCTGGCCGACGTCCTCGACCACGCGCGACAGCGCGCTGAACGCGCGGTGGAGCTCTTGTACGTCGACGGACTGCGCGGCGGCGAAGGCGCGCGCGCGCTCCTCCGGGACCATCGCGACGAGCTCGGTGTCGGCGCCCGAGACGCGCAGGACCACCATGTCGCGCACGAGCTCGAGGAGCTGCTTCGCGAAGTGGAGCATGTCGAGCCCGCGCCCCGCGAGCGCGTCGACGAGCCCGAGCACGCGCGCCCCGTCGCCCGCGAGCGTCGCCTCCGCGGTCGCGTGGACCGCCTCGCGATCGGCGATGCCCAGCACGCGCGCGACCTCCGCGCCGATCAGCTCCGCGCCGCCGAACGCGACGATCTGATCGAGGAGCGTGAGCGCGTCGCGCATCGACCCGGCGGCCTCGCGCGAGACGATCGCGACCGCGTCGTCGTCGGCGCGGACGGACTCCGTCGCGAGGATCTCGCGCACGCGCGCGCTCACCACCTGCTGCGGGATGAGCCGGAAGTCGTAGCGCTGGCACCGCGAGCGGATGGTCACGGGGACCTTGTGGATCTCCGTGGTCGCGAAAATGAACTTGACATGATCGGGAGGCTCCTCGAGCGTCTTGAGGAACGCGTTGAACGCGCCCGTCGAGAGCATGTGCACCTCGTCGACGATCACGACCTTGAAGCGCGAGCTCTGCGGGCGATAGGGGAGCGACTCCTGCAGGCGGCGCACGTCGTCGACGCTGTTGTTCGACGCGCCGTCCATCTCCTGCACGTCGGGGGAGCGCCCGGCCGTGATCCCCACGCACTGCTCGCACGCACCGCACGGCGCGGGGGTCGGCCCCTTCTCGCAATTGAGCGCCTTGGCGAGGATGCGCGCGGTCGTCGTCTTGCCCACGCCGCGCACACCGGTGAAGAGGAACGCGTGCGCGACCCGGCCCGTCTCGATCGCGTTGCCGAGCGTCCGCGTCACGTGCTCCTGCCCGACGAGATCCGCGAAGGTCTGCGGGCGGTACTTGCGGGCGAGGACGGTGTAGGCCATGGGCCGCGGACCATAGCAGAGAGCGCTACGGGCGGCGGAGGGCCGCGAGGCGACGCTCGATCTCGCGCCTCGCGCGGGCATCGGCGGTGGTGCCGAGCGCGCCGACGAGCCGGCCCTGCGCCTCGTCCGAGCGGCCCGTCGCGACGAGCGCGTCGACCACGAGCATCAGGCCGAGCGGATCGTGCGGCCGCGCCGCGCAGGCCTCCTCGGCGGTGAGCACGGCGCCCTCTCCGTCGCCGCGCGCGAGGCGCGCCTCGGCGAGGTGGTAGAGGATGGCGAAGAGGAGCGGCTCGTCCGGCTCCGGCGCGTCCTCGAGGAGCTGGCCCGCGCGGCGCAGGTGCGACGACGCCTCCTCGGGCGCGCCGTGCAGGAGGTTCGCGCGGCCGAGCCACAGCTCGAGGCGGGGATCGTCGGGGCGCGCGGCGAGCGCGCGCGTGAGCGTCTCGATCGCCCCGCGATCGCCCGCGCCGAGCTGCGCGCGGCCGACGCCGAGGAGCGCGTCGGGATCCGTCGGCGCGTCGGCGAGGCGCGCGTGCGCGTCGCGGTCGCGGTCCCACGCCGGCGTCGCGCGAGCGCGCAGCCGCCCCGCGCGGCGCCAGCTCCAGAAGGCGAGCGCCGCGATCACCCCGATGCCGCGGAGGGCCGCGTCGCCGGCCCCCGCGCGCGCCTCGTTGAGGCTCGTGCGGAGCGCCCAGAAGTCGCCGCGCTCGAGCGCGATCGACGCGATCGGGTGGACGCCGAGCGCGAGCGTCATCGCGAAGCGCCCGAGCTCGAGCCGCGCGAGGTTCCGCGCCGCGTTCGAAGGGCGCGCGCGCGTCCAGGCGAACGCGACCGCGGCGATCGCGAAGAGGGTGCTCGGCCCCGCGGCCGCGATCGCGGCGCGCGCGAGCGGATCGAGCGCCTCCGGGCGCGCCGGCTCGACGACGCCCCAGTACACCCAGCTCGTGAACGCGTAGCCGGCGCCGGACGCGACGAGGAGCGCCACCTGCAGGACCTGCGACGCGAGCACCGCGGCGGGCGTCGCGAGGTAGAGCGCGGCGCTCCCGACGAGGCGGTGCTTGTCCGGCGCGATCGGCGCGCGGAAGTCCTCCCCGCCGCGGCGGCGCAGGCGCACGATCACCGACGCCGCGAGCGCGCCCCAGAGGAACAGGACGAGGACGGTACCGAGCTCCACCGGCGCTCAGTGTGACGCGCTCGGCCGGATCACTCTACCCCGGCCTCCTCCATCATCTCTTCGATCGACTGGACGTGGCCGTCGTCCTCCGCGGGCGCCTCGTCCTCCTCGTCGGCCTCGCCCTCGCCGTCGCCGCCGCCGACCTCCTCCATCATCTCCTCGATCGACTGGACCCCGTCCGGATCGTCGGGCGCGTCGGGCGCGTCGGGCGGCTCGTCGGGGAGCTCGGCGTCGTCGCCGAGCGGCGCGGGCTCGGGGGGCGCAGCGGTCGCTCCACGATCCTCGGTGCCGGTGATCCAGTGCCCGAGCCCGACCGAGACGGCGGGGACGAACGTGATCACCATCAAGCCCCCGAACATCAGGAGGATGAACGGCAGCACCGCGCGGATCACGTGCCCGAGCGGCCTCTTGAACAGCGTGGAGGCGACGAAGAGGTTCAGCCCGACGGGCGGCGTGAGGTAGCCGATCTCGAGGTTGACGATGAAGATGATCCCGAAGTGCAGCGGGTCGACGCCCATCGTCGCGGCGATCGGCGCGAGGAGCGGGACGAACAGGAACATCGCGCTCAGGAT
>JAYRVK010000974.1:0-3236 GCA_041918555.1 Sandaracinaceae bacterium | reverse complement strand
TCTCGCTCTCGGGGATGAAGTCGCGGGTGCAGCGCGGCCGCGCGCAGCTCCGCACCGCGCTCGAGGACTGCTGCCACATCGCGCTCGACGCGCGCGGCAAGGTCGTCGCGTGCGAGCCTCGCCCCGACGGGCGCCTGCCCGACGGCTGCTGCTCGTAGCGTCCGCGCTCAGCGCGCCAGCGCGTCGGGATCGACGCCGCGCCGCAGGCGCTCGTCGCCGTCCTCGAAGTCGCGCGCGGTGAGCCAGAGGCGCAAGAGGTGCCGGCGACGCGCGGGCTCGGGCCAGTCCTCGTACTCGGTGCGCTCGTGACGGGGACGCCCCGCACGAGCACGAAGCCGAGCCCGCGCTCGAGCGCGCGCCGCCACGCACGGATCGCGTCCGTGAGCGCGCCCGCGGGGAGATCGCTCGGGTGGAGCGAGGCGAGCGGGCGGCCTTCGGTCGCGTCGAGCGCGCGCGCGAGGTCGTCGAGCTCCGCGGGCCTCAGCCGATGCGTCCACTGCTCGGGCCGCGCGGCGAGCTCGGGGCCGCGCCACGCGCACGGCGCGTCGAAGGGACGGAGCTCCATCACGCCGTCCCCGCCGCGCAGCAGCGGAGCCCGAACGGGTGCAGGAGCTGCGCGAGCCAGCCCTCCGGCGGCGTCGCGTCGCCCACGCCGACCTCGCCGTCGCGCACCGGCGCGGGAGCGCGGCGCGTACCGAGCAGGACGTCCCACAGGATCGTCGTGCCCCCGTAGTTCGACTGCGAGATCTCGGCGTGCGCGTGGTGGTGCACGCGGTGGAGCGCGGGGCCCGCGAGGACCCAGTCGAGGACCCCGCCGCGCGCGTCGACGTTCGCGTGCGCCCACACGTTCACCATCGCCGCGAGGAGCCCGGACGCGAACACCGCGTCGGGCGACGCGCCGAGCAGCACGCCCGGCACGAGCCGGAGCGCGGCGCTCGCCGCGAGGTTGATCGGGTGCACGCGGAACGCGTTGAGCCAGTAGAGGCGCGTCGGCGCGTGGTGCACCGCGTGGATGCGGAAGAGGAGCGCGCTCTTCTCGTGGCTCGCGCGGTGGTAGAGGTACGGCCCGAGCTCGCCGAGCGCGATCATGATCGCGATCTCGGCGGGGAGCGGGAGCGCGGCGAGCGCGCCGTCGGCGACGGTGGGGAGCGCCGCGATGGTGAGGCCCTGGACGAGGGGCGAGAGGACGACCGTCGCCGCCGTGTGCGCGAGATCGGTCGGGACGTCGCCCCGCGCCGTGCGCCACGCGGGCTCCCACGGGATCGCGCGCTCGAGCCACGCGAGGAGGGCGACGAGGCCGAGGACCGGAGCGAGGAGCGCGAGCACGCTCGGCGCGCCCGACCCGAAGATCGCGAGGCCCCCGGCGAGGCCCAGGCCCAGGGACACGGGGAACGCGCCCCACCGCAAGACGTTTTGCATCATGGACAACACCCCTCGATCGCGTCCGCCAGCGCGCGGAGCAGCGCCGCGAGCCGGCGCCCGGGCACGCGGAAGTAGACCTCGGCGCCCTCGCGCCGCGCCTCGACGAGGCCCGCGTCCTCGAGCACGCGCAGGTGCCGCGACACCATCGACAGCGACACGTCGGCCCGCGCCGCGAGGTCGCTGACGCGCCGCTCGCCGTGCTGGACCAGATCGATCACCAGCGCGAGCCGGCTCGGGACCGCGAGGGCGCGCAGGACCGGCGCGCCGTCCGCGAGCACGGGGAGGGAGGGTCTCTCGAGTTTCGTCGGCACGAAACTGACAGTGGGCTCACTTTCGCCACGATGCAACTCCGAAGATCGGTCCGCGACCTACTCGGTGATCGTGAGGAGCGTCGAGACGACGCGCGGCATCGAGGGGTCGTCCATCGGCAGCGTCTGGTTCGGCGACATGTCGCCTGCCGCGTTGTGGATGCGCGCGAAGAGCCCGATCGTGCGCGGCGCGGCGCCGCCGAGGGTCGCGAGCGGGACGAAGGTCTCGCAGGCGCTCGCCGAGCACGTGGTCGGGGCGACGGCCGCGTCGATCCACGCGAGGTCGGCGGGGTTCGTCGCGAGGTCGCGCCAGCCCATCGACGCGTCGAAGCCGGCCGCGGCCCGGCTCATCGCGCGCGTGCCCCACGCGAAGTCGGCGAGGAAGCCCATCGGCGTGGCGTAGGGCGCGGCCGAGAGCGCGTTGTCCAGCGAGCCCGTGGTGTCGGTGACGTCGGTGAGCGCGCCGAGCCCCGAGCCGCCGCGGTCGACGTACACGACGATCGCGTTGGTCGTCTCGATGGTCCCCTCGATCGCGAGGTAGAGCCGTCCGTCGCGGATCGCCGCGAGCATGCGGTCGAGCTCGTTCCCCGCCCACACGGTGGAAGCCGTGTTGACGACCTCGGTCGCCCCGGCCCACTCGGCGGCGCCGATCGTTCCGTCGATCACGAGCGGGACGCTCCCCGCGTCGGCGCCACCCGCGTCGTGGCCGGCGTCCATCGCGCCGCCCGCGTCCGGGTCGGAGCCCGCGTCCGGGTCGGAGCCCGCGTCCACGCCGCCCGCGTCCACGCCGCCCGCGTCCATCCGCTCGCCCGCGTCGCCGTCCCCCGCGTCGACGAACATCACCATCCCGGCGTCGCCGGGCGGCCCCGTGTCCGGGAGCACGAGCCCTCCGTCCATCGGCGCGCCCGCGGCGCAGCCCGCGAGCACCGAGACGACGCCACACCATCGCGCCAGTCGCATGCCCGTACGGTAGCAGGCCGCGCCCGCGCCCGCGCCCGCGCCCGCGCCCGCGCCCGCGATCCGCGAGTGCGGTTGCCCCCTCCCGCTTGCGGGAGTTGCGGGAGGGGGTTGGGGGAGGGGAGGCGAGGTGCCGACAACGAATCGTGCATCCTACGCAGGGGCCCGTCGTCCGGCGCCGCCCCAGCCTACGTCCGTGCTCCGACCGGTCACGGGTGCCTTCGGCACCGGCGCTTCGCGCCGGCTGCGCCCTTGACCGGTCGTGCGCGCGGACGTGGGCGGGGCGGTCGCCGGACGACGGGCGCGCGTGAGGCGCGATCGGGGAGCTGGCGAGGAGCGAGAGAGGACGAGATGACTGGAAGACTTCGGATCTACGAGGACGCGCTCGAGCTCGTGCGGCTCTGCCGCGGGTGCGGAGAGCGGATCGGTCGGCATCACCCGGAGCTGGCGAGGCAGCTCCGGCGGTCGGTGATCGCGGTGCCGCTGAACCTCGGGGAGGGCGACGGTCGGTACGACGGCAACGGTCGCGAGCGGTTGCGCACGGCGCTG
>JAYRVK010000973.1:0-3587 GCA_041918555.1 Sandaracinaceae bacterium | reverse complement strand
CGAGGGTTATGGTGGTGCGGCCGAGCGCCTGGCTCGCGCCCGGGGGGACCGTCGCGCGCTCGCGCCGCGCGCCGTGGTGGACCGTCCCGTTGGTCGAGCCGTGATCGATGACGAGGAGGCCGTCGCGCCCTCGCCGGAGCTCCAGGTGGTAGCGCGAGACCGTCGGATCGGTGAGCCGCAGGTCGTTCGTCTCCGCGGTGCCGACGGTCAGCGTCTCGGACTCGGACGTCACGCGCGCGCCCGCGTCGGGGCCCGCGGTGACGAGCACCTCGAGGCTCCGGATCGGGAGGCCCGGCGTGTCGCGCGAGGGCTGCGTGGACTGGGGCATCGGCCCCGATGGTACAGGGCTCTCACGATTCCCCGAACCGATCGGGTACAAGGCGGCCCCATGACCTCTCGCGCCGGGCTCCTCGCGCTGCTGCTCCTCTCCATCCCCGCCACCGCCGCCGCGGAGGTGCGCGGCGTGGCCGCCGTCGAGGTCGGCCTCTCGCTCGCCGAGCCGAGCGCGGTCGTCGGCGTGGAGGGCGGCCTGCGCGTCGACCATCAGTGGACGTTCCTGCTCGAGGTCGACTGGAACCCCTGGTTCGCGATCGGCGCGCCGGACCCCGCCGAGGGCGGCGTGCTGAACATCGGCGTGGGGATCGAGCACGTCTTCGCCGACGGCCTCTTGCGCGCGGCCCTCTTCGTCGGCAGCTCGACCCTGCTCTTCGACACCGCGCTCGACCAGGGCGGCACGACCGGGATGTTCCTCGAGCTGGTGCCGCTCTCGGTGCGCGTGCCCCTCATCGACGACCTGATGACGATGCGGATCGATCCGATCAGCGCGCACCTGCTCGTCCCCGTCCTCACGGGGATCCCGCTCGTGCGCTACGAGTTCCGGCACGCGGTGAGCTTCGAGGTGACGCCGTGAGGGCGGCGCTGCTGCTCGCGGTGGTCTCGCTCGCGCCCTCGAGCGCGCGGGCGTTCACCCTGCACACCACGGTCACCAACGCGTGCCACGAGCCGATCACGCTCGAAGCCCTCGCCCGCACGAGCCCCCCCGCGCCGGCCGTCGACGTGCCCGACGACGAGCCCTTCCATCGCATGGCCGAGCACTTCGGCCGCGCGCTCGAGATCGGGCCGCCCGCGAGCGACCTCGACGCGCTCCACCGCACCTCGCTCGTGCTCGGTGTGCGCGACCCGGACCTGCGCGGCAACGGTCCGTCCGATCTGATCAACCTGCGCTGGGTGCACCTCCCGGACCTCACGCAGGACGATCACTTCCTGCGCCGTGGCGAGCACGACGGCGCGGCCGGGGTGACCGCGGCCGCGCAGGAGGGCCGCGAGCGGCTCCTCGCGCTGATCGAGGCGTCCGCGGCGGCCTACGCCGCGGATCCCGACGCCACGCGCCTCGTGCGCGTGCGGGCGTGGGTGCAGTACTACCGCCACGTGGAGATCGAGGTGTGGGAGCCGATGTACCTCCTCGCCCAGGCCCTGCACCTCGTGCAAGACTCGTTTACACACACCTACCGCACCGACGACCTCCGCACGATCCTGACCCTCCAGAACTACGTCGAGGCCGTGGGCAAGCACCACGACCGCGAGCGCGACGGACCGCCGCACAGCAACGCCCTGGACGACTGCACCCGGCCCGACACGACCGAGCTGCGCGAGGCCGCGGTCACCGCCTCTGCCGCGCTCATGACGGCGACGTTCACCTACTGGCGCGAGGGGCGGCGCGACGAGGTCGACACCTTCGTGAGCGACTGGATGAGCCTCGAGCCCGGGTGCGAGGCCGGGACGTGCACGTCGCGCTGGATCGCGATCGCGGAGACCGACGAGACCGGCGCGACGGGCTGCGCGGTCCGACCGGCCGCGCCGACGCCCGCGTGGCTCGCGCCGCTCGGTGCGCTGGCCGTCCTCACGTCCCGAGCGCGACGGCGGCCGCGAAGATCCCCACGCTGAGGAGCATCAAGACGCCCTGGATCGCGCCGCGCATCGCGGGCGAGGTGCGCTTCGCGGTGAGCTGGTGGACGCCCGCGACGATCACCGCGAGCGCGACGATGCCGATCTTGAGGTGCAGGCGCTCGTAGGTCCACGGCAGGCGCATCAAGACGACTTGCGCGATCCCGGTGCCGATGGCGATCGCCATCGCGGTCCAGCTCACGCGCGCGAACATGCGCGCCGCGGCCTGGAGGTGCTCGCGGTCGGCGCCCGCCTTGCGGAGCGCGACGACGAGCGCCGCGAGGGTGAGCATGCCACCGGTCCACACGGCGGCGGCGAGGAGGTGGATCACGCGGATCGTCGGCAACAGCACGGGGCGCAGTATCTCTCGACTGGCGGCCGCGCGCTCCCCGGACGACAATCCGCCGTGCTCGATCGACTCCGGCGCGCCGGATCGCGCGCGACGTGGCTGGTCGCGTCCCTCCTCAGCGCGTGCGGGCCCGCGGATCCCGAGGATCGCGGCCGGCCCGGCGCTCCCGAGGCGAGCCCCGCGTGCACGCTGGGCGACGCCGCGCTGGCCGCCCCGGGCGTCCGCGCGCGGCGCGGGCTCGCGCTCGCGGGCGGGTGGCTCTTCGCGGCGGACGACGCGCTCGTCGCGATCGCACCGGACGGGGCGCGGCACCGCGTCGAGCGATCCTCCATCCACCGGCTCCTCGCCGCGGCGGTGATCGACGGCGCGCCCCTCGCGGTGTTCGACGCGCCGAGCGCGGAGGGCGCGCACGCGATCGTCGCGCTCGACCCCACGGGCGGCGCGCCCGCCCTCGAGCGCCCGCTGCCGGGCCCGCTCACCACCAGCAAGCGCGCCGCGACCGAGCGCGCGCTCTACTTCGCGTGGTCCGGCCCGGGCGGGACGCGCGGGCTCGAGCGGCTCGCGCGCGACGGCGGCGCGTTCGCGCACGAGGCCATCGCGCTCGGCGACGAGCCCCCGAGCGACGAGGCGCCCGTCGAGATCCTCGGCCTCGCCGCGGAGCGCGAGCGCTGGGCCGCGGTGTGGCGGCGCGGGCCGACCGAGGACGCGCGGAGCCGCGTCTACGTGTCGGAGCCCGGCGGGCGGCGCGTCGCCGAAGCACTGCACGAGGCGTTGACGGTCGAGGCGATGGCCTTCGACGCCGACGGCCTCGCCGTGATCGCGGGGTTCGAATTCGCGCGGCCGGGGCTCGCGCGCTTCGGCGAGGACGAGTCCCTGACGATCCTCGCCCCCGGCCGCGAGGCGCCGCCGCCCCTCGCCGAGCGCGAGCGCGCGGAGCTCGACCTCGACCACGAGGGGCTCTGGCTGAGCCGCCGCGACGCGCTCGGCGACCCGATCGGCGAGCGCGTGCGGGTGGCCGAGGGCCCCGTCGAGATGGCCACCGTCGAGCGGCGCGGCGCCGCGCTCGACGTCGCGTGGGCCTCGGCCGACGGAGTGTATCAACGCACGATACGTTGTCGGTGATCACGGCCGCGCGGGGGGGCCGTCCCACGGCATCGGGTCGGGGACGTGGCCGCCCTCCAGGGCGAAGGGGGGCGCCGGGAAGTGCGCGATCCACGCGGGATCGTGGACCTCGACGGTGAGCTCCCACACCGGCCAGCCGAGCGCGTCGAAGCGCTCGGCCGCGTCGGGGATG
>JAYRVK010000972.1:0-4538 GCA_041918555.1 Sandaracinaceae bacterium | reverse complement strand
CGGCGCGCGCGCGCGGCCTCCTCCAGCGCGCGGCGGACGCGGGGAGGGCGCTCGCCTCCGCGCGGCTGGCGGCGATCGCGCTCGCCGAGGGAGACCTGGACGGCGCCGAGACCCACGCCCGCGTCGCGGTCGCGCGGCGCGGCGGGCCCGAGGCGCTGGGCGTCCTCGCGGAGGTGTTGCATCGCAAGGGGCGTTTCGGTGAAGCGACGCAAGCTCTGTTGACGGCGAGCGAGGCGCGCGGGGGTGACGCCGAGCTCCTGCGCCGCGCGGCGCGCGGCTGTCCGCTCGACGCCGCCTCGGAGCTCTCGCACGTCGCGGATCGGCTCGAGGCGGTCGCGCCCGGCGATCCAGCGGCGCGGGCGGCGCGCGCCTGGGCCGCCATCTCCCGGGGGGTCGACGCGGCGCGGCCGCTGCTCGAAGGGGAGGGCGCCGAGCCGCGGCTCGAGCTCGCGCGTGCGCGGGTCGCGGTGCTGGATGGCGCGCCGCAGCGGGCGCTCGAGATCCTCGCACGGGCCGAGCGCGTCGACGCCGCCGACGCCGACGCGGTGCGCGGGGTCCGGCGCGACGCGCTCCGCGCCCTCTGGCGCGGGAGGACCGGCGAGATCGATCTCGCGGCCGCGATCGACGAGGTGGCGCGCTTCGCGAGCCAGCGCGGGCTCAACGACGTGGAGCGCCGCGCGCAGGGCCTGCGCGACGAGCTCGACCGGCCGCTCCTGCTCGCGATCCTCGGTGAGTTCAACGCGGGCAAGAGCACGCTCGTCAACGCGTTCGTCGGCGCCGACGTCGCGCCGACCGGCTTCCTGCCCACCACGGCCACGCTCAACGTGCTGCGCTCCGGCGCGGAGAAGCTCGTGCGGCTCGTGCGGCGCGACGGGACGACCCGCGAGGGCGAGTGGTCGCAGCTCAAGGCGATGCTCGAGGAGGCGGAAGAAGGCGGGGCCGTCGATCACGTCGAGATCGTGCTCCCGTCCGAGCTCCTCGAGCGGGTCTGGATCCTCGACACGCCCGGGAGCAACGCGCCGGTGCCCGAGCACGAGGCGCTCGCGGCCGAGGCGCTGCGCCGCGCGGACGCGGCGCTCTGGATCTTCGACTCGGGCCAGGCCGGCAAGGCGACCGAAGGGAAGATCCTCTCCGCCATCCGCGCGTCGCGCCGCCACGTCGTCGGCGCGCTCAACAAGGTGGATCGGCTCACGCCCGGGCAGCTCGAGCAGGTCCGCGACGCGCTCGGGCGCGCGCTCCCCGAGCTCGGCGCCGACGCGGTCGTGGCGCTCAGCGCCAAGCGCGCGCTCAAGGCGCGCCTCGCCGGCGACGACGCGGGCTGGATCGAGAGCGGCTTCCCGGCGCTCCTGGCAAGGCTCGAGCACGACGTGTTCGGTCGGTCGCGGCAGCTCAAGCGCCGCGCGTGTGGGGGGCGCCTGCTCGCCCTCCTCGACGACGCGCTCGCCAGCGAGGCGGACTCGGAGCGCGCGGTCGCCGAGCGGATCGCGCACCTCGACGCGCTGCGGCCTCCGCTCTCGCGCGCCGCCGCGAAGCTCGCCGACGCGGTCGACGACGCCATCGCCGCGTACGAGACCGACCAGCGCTCCGCGTACGAGGCCGCGGCCAAGGAGGTCCTCTCCTTCGTACGCCCGCGGGCCAACCGCTTCGCGCGCCACGACGCCGACCTCGAGGATCGCGCGTTCCTGGCCGAGATCATCGAGCAACAGCTCGGGCTCGCGGCCGCCGCATGCGACGCGAGGCTCGCGGCGAGCGCCGTGGCGGTGCTGCGCGAGCCGGCGCGCGGGCTCGACCTCGACGCCGAGGCCCTCGATCGCCGCGTACGCGTGGCGATCGCACCCGCGATGGCGCGGTTCGCGGGCTTCCAGGAGGGGGTGCTCGCGGGGGGCGCGCTCCGCCGCTTCTTCGAGGAGGAGCTCCCGCACGCGGAGCTCGCGGTGGCGCCGCTCGCCGAGGCCCTCGCCGCGCAGCGCGCCCACCCCCGCGAGCGGCTTCGGCCCGCGCTCCGCGAGGCGGTCACCGGTCTCGCCGACCTGCTGGAGCGCGAGCGGACGGACGCCGTCACCGAGGTGCACCGCGAGGCGGAGCGCCTCCGGGACCGCGTCTACGAGCCCTTGCGCGCTCTCCGGACGGTCCTCGAGGAGCTCGCGGATTGAGATCCATCAATCCCTGCAATATCGGTTCCCAGGGCGCGGCCCGTCGTCTATAGTGTGGACGCTGGCCGAGTCACCCGGCTCAAGGACGACACTGGAGACCCAACGTGGAGATCAAGCAGCAGCTTCGCCTCTCCCAACAGCTGGTCATGACGCCCCAGCTGCAGCAGGCCATCAAGCTGCTGCAGATGTCTCGGCTCGAGCTCGAAGCCCTCGTCCGCGAGGAGATGCTCGAGAACCCGGTGCTCGAGGACTCGCTGGAGCCGGCGCCGCGGGAGAAGGAGTCGGCGACGACCGTCGAGGCCGAGCAGACCACCATCGATCGCCAGGTCGCGCAGGACGATCGCGTCGCGGGCGAGGTCGGGCAGGAGACCGAGAAGAAGGCCGACGACATCGACTGGGAGCGCTACCTCGAGAACCACTCGTTGCAGGCCCCCGTCCCGAGCTTCCGAAGGGGCAACGAGGACGAGCTCCCCGGCTACGAAGCGACGCTCAGCTCGGGCGACGACCTCGTCGATCACGTGTGGTGGCAGGTGCGCATGAGCGAGCTCGTCGAGGACGAGATGCGCTTCGCGGCCCTGGTCCTCGGCAACCTCGACGATTCGGGCTTCCTCAAGATGGAGGGCGTGCTCCCGGAGGAGATCGTCCCGAAGCTCGCGGACGAGGCCGACATCCATCCCGAGGACGCCGAAGAGGTCCTCAAGATCATCCAGCGCATGGATCCCATCGGCGTCGCGAGCCGCACGCTGTCGGAGTGCCTGCACGTGCAGGCAATCCACCTCGGGATGGACGAGCTGACGCTCCGCATCATCGACGAGCACCTCGACAACCTCGAGAAGAAGGCCTACGCGGTCATCGCCAAGGACCTCGAGGTGCCGGTCGAGGAGGTCTACGACGTCGCGCAGGTCATCGCGGAGCTCGAGCCGCGGCCGGGGCGCAACTTCGTCAGCGAGGAACCGCGCTACATCGTCCCGGACGTGCACGTGCATCGCGTCGGTGAGGACTACTTCGTCGTCGCGAACGACGACGGGATGCCCAAGCTCAAGATCAGCGGCTTCTATCGCTCGGCGATGGCCGGCGATCCGAAGGCCAAGGAGTACATCCAGAACAAGCTGCGCTCCGCGCAGTGGCTGATCCGGAGCATCGATCAGCGCCGCAAGACCATCGTGAAGGTCACGGAGTGCATCGTCGAGAAGCAGCGCGAGTTCTTCGACAAGGGCATCGACTACCTGAAGCCGATGATCCTGCGGGACATCGCGGAGGCGGTCGGGATGCACGAGAGCACGATCAGCCGCGTCACCAGCAACAAGTACGTCGCGACTCCGCGCGGCGTCTACGAGCTGAAGTTCTTCTTCAACTCCGCGATCAAGCGCGAGGGGACCAAGGAGGACATCGCGTCGGAGGCGGTGAAGCAGGCGATCAAGAAGATCATCGGCGAGGA
Source organism: Sandaracinaceae bacterium (assembly GCA_041918555.1). Taxonomy (GTDB): domain Bacteria; phylum Myxococcota_A; class Polyangia; order Polyangiales; family Sandaracinaceae; genus JACKEC01. The sequence continues at coordinate 947 of JAYRVK010000972.1, read as the reverse complement.
GGACACCCGGAACCCGCACAGCGATCAGAAGATCGTCGAGATCCTCGCGGCCAAGGACATCCTCATCGCGCGCCGCACCGTCGCGAAGTACCGGGAGATGCTGGGCATCCTCAGCTCATCGAAGCGCAAGAAGTATTTCTGACCAAGGGGAGTGCATGAAGGTCCACTTCACGTTCCGCAACGTCGAGTCCTCCGAAGGCATCAAGAACTACGCGCGCGAGAAGATCGGTAGGATGCAAAAGTACTTGCGTACTCCCCTCGAAGCGGACGTGATCCTCTCCAAAGAGCGACACAACCACCGCGTCGAGATGAGCGTGCGCGCGGACGGAGATCGCTTCGCGGGCACCGTCGAGTCCGAGGACATGTATGCGTCGATCGACCTCGTGATCGACAAGGTCGATCGGCAGGTGCGTGAGGCCAAGGACTCCGCGAACTCCCGCAAGCGGCACTCGAGCCCGGGCATCGCGTACCTCAGCGGCAAGCACGGCGCGATGCCGGAGGCCGCCGCGGAGGCGCCCGTCCTCGAAGACGAGTGATCCGCGGCCGCGAACGGAGTTGATTCTCGGAGGGCCTTGAGGTAACCGCCCCACCCGTGAGGCTCGCCGACATCCTGTCCGCTCGCCGCATCACGGTGCGGCTCGAGGCGACCGACAAGGCGTCGGCCCTGCGAGCGCTGGCGGAGCTGTTCGTCGACGACGTGGAGGGGATCGAGCCCGAGGAGATCGCGCGCGTCTTCGAGGAGCGGGAGGCCCTCGCGAGCACCGGCGTGGGCTCCGGCGTCGCGATCCCGCACGGCCGAATCGAGGGCGTCCCGTCGCTGCTCGCGGCGGTCGGGATCGCGCCCGACGGCGTCGACTTCGACGCGATCGATGGCCGACCGGTCCACATCTTCGTCGCGCTCCTCGGGCCGCGGAACCTCGATCACCTGAAGGCCCTCGCGCGCTTCT
>JAYRVK010000971.1:0-13331 GCA_041918555.1 Sandaracinaceae bacterium | reverse complement strand
TCGGCGCGGCCGGCGCCTCGTCGACGCGGTACACCCGTCGCGCTCGGAACTTCTCGGTCTTGGCCCAGACCTCGACGTCCTCCGGGCCGTGCTCGCGGATCCCCCTCGGCATGGCCGCGATTCAAGCACCGCGGCCTCCCCGATCGCAAGTTGATTTGCGTCATCTCCGCAGCGCGTCGCCGAGCGCGCGCGCGTCGGCCGCCGCGGTGGCGAGGGCCGGCGCGACGCCGAGCATCCCGGTCGCGAAGCGGCGCACGCGGATCCCGCGCGCGGCGAGGGCGTCGGCGTCGGCCCCCGACGCGATCACGCGATAGAGCCCGCGGCCGCGGCTCTCTACCGTCGCGAGCGCGTCGTCGAGCGCGGCGCTCGCGGCGGCGACGTCGACGTGCCGCGCCGCGCGGAGCTGGTGGTGCATCTGGACGAGGCTCAGCTCGTCGCCGTCCCACGTGCTCACGAGGGTGAAGGGCGCGGCCACGCGGTACGCCGAGCTCGCGTGGACGAACCCGGCCTGCCCGCCCGTCCACCAGATCATCAGGTCCGGGGTGAACGGCACGCCGTGGTACGCGAAGGCCCCGAGGCCCGAGCGGTAGTACGCGCTCGTCGTCTCGACGAAGACGACCGGCACCCCCGCCTCGGCGCGGATCGCCTCGAGCGCGGGCCAGAACGCGTCGGGGATCACCTTGCCCGTGCGCTCCTGGACCGGCTCCACGTAGATCCCGAACACGCGCTCGGGGCCCGCGCCGACGAGCGCGCGGAGCGCGCGCACCGAGGCCTCGAGCCCATCGGCGGGGTGCGGCACGCGCGGCCAGGCGAAGAACGGGGCGCCCGCGCGGTGGGTCGCGGGATCGCTGATCGAGCGCGCCGCGGTCGTGGTGTGGCCGACGTAGCCGCCTTCGAAGCCGACGACGTCGACGGCGGCCTTGCGGTGCCAGCGCAGCGCGCGGACCGACTTGTCGACGGCCTCGTCGCGGCTCGAGCACAGGTAGGCGTGCGGGAGCTCCGGCGTCAGCGCGGCGACCCACTCGGTCGCGCGCACGACCGCGGGCGTCAGGTAGTTGAGGATCGTGATCTTGTTGACCGCGGGGCCATAGAGCGCGCCCGCGTCGCGGAGCGAAGCGAGCGACGCGGGGACCCGCGCCAGCGGCCGCGCGAGACCGGACGCGAGATCGGTCGGGGGCGCCTCGCGGGCCGGCGCCGACCCCGCGTCGATGCGGAACGCGCCGAGCGGCTGCCGGTAGTAGCGCGCGACCCCCGCGCCCTCGTAGGCGTCGGCGATCCGCCGCACCGTGTACGCGCCGAGCGAGTCGTTGACGCGCGCCATCGCCGAGGCATCCGGCACGCGGTTGCGGCCGCTCGCGTGCGCGAAGCGCGGCGAGCCGTCGGCGCGCTTCAGCTCCCGCGCGCGCTCGAGGAGCGCGAGCTTGAGCTCGCGGCCGAGGCCCAGGCCCTGGAAGTCCACGTCGACGGTGACCGCGATCGAGTAGATCGTGTTGTGCCGGCCGAGCATGACGTCGCCGTCCGGTCCCTCGACGTCGGCGACGCGCTCGAGCGGCGTCGCGAGCGCGGAGCCGATGACGCGGATGGCCGCGCCCTCCTCGATCTCGGCGACGATGGCCACGCCGTCGGCGTCGAAGCCCTTCCGCAGGTGCTCCGCGGTGTCGCGCCGCGCGGGCTCGTAGACCCGCGCCTCGATCGCCATGATCACCGGCACGAGGCGATCGGCCTCGGACGGATCGCACGGGCGCAGGCGGTAGGGGACCGTCCAGCGGTCCTCGCGCGGCGGCGCGTCGAAGTCCTCCCACGCGGGCGGCTGCTTGCCGGGGTGCGCCTCGAGCCACGCGAGCGAGCGCTGCATCGCGTCGAAGAGCTGCTCCATCGCGGCCTCGTCGAACGAGGTGCTCAGCCGATAGCGCGCGGTGCGCGTGCCCGCCGCGAACGCGATCGCGCCACGCCAGAAGCGCTGCCCGAGGAACGCGTTGAGCGTGCTCGCGTCCGGGAGCTCGAACGCCATCGCGTAGCCGAGCGCGCGCGGGTTCTCGACGAGGTGCGGCCAGCGCGCGCGCAGCGCGGCGAGCCGAGGCCGGACGAGCGCCTCGACGCGCGCGGCGTCGCCTTCGTCGACCGCGAGCGCGTGCAGGCGCCCGCGCGCGAGCGATGCGGGGAACGCGTTCGTCGGCTCGGGATCGTCGAAGCGGCTCATGCACACGCCGACCTGCGCGCGCTTGGCGAAGCAGAGGCAGTCCGGCACGTCGGGCTGGCCGCTCGCGTCGACGTACCCGAAGCGCTGGTGCCAGAGGAACGGGCCGCTCAGGCCGAAGCCGCACTGCACCTCGTCGACGATCAGCGAGACGCCGCGGTGCCGCGTCAAGAGCCGCAGAGCGCGGTGGAAGCGCGCGCCGAGGTAGCGATCGCCGCCCTCCGACTGCATCGGCTCGATCGCGACCGCGAACGCGTCGCCGCGGTCGAGCCGCGCGGCGACCTGCGCGAGGGCCTCGATCTCGGGCGCGATCCCGGGGTCGTCGCCCCAGCGCGCGCGCGCCGCCTCGACGTCCCCCGCGCCCCACACCGTCACCCAGCCCGCGGGCTCGGCGGGCTCGCCTTCCTCGAACGCCTCGCGCGTCGGCGGCGCGACGAACTCGACCTCGTAGCCCGCGATCTGGAAGGGCACGCGCTTGCTCGGGTTGTACGTCGCGTAGAGCGCGAGGAGCGTGCGGCCGTGGAAGCTCCCCTCGAACGCGAGGAGCTTCTTCTGGCCGGGCTTCGCGTTCGCGAGGCACAAGCCGTAGGCCTTCTCGTTCGCCTCGGCGCCGCCGTTCACGAAGCTCACCGTGGGCAGCCCCGGCACCCGCGCGCGCAGCTCCGCCGCGAACGCGAGCGCGTGCGGATCGTCGCCGAGGGTCGTGTCCGCGCTCGCGGTGATCGCGTCGCCGAAGTCGCCCTCGACGTAAGCCTTCACCACCGCGTCCGGCGCGAAGCCGCCGGTGAGGGTCGCGGTCTGGCTCATCGAGTCGAGGACCGAGAGCGGCGCGTCGTCGATCGAGACCATCCACGGACCGACGCTGCGCAGGTGATCGAAGAGCGGCTGCTTCTTCTCGCCCGACACGTACCGATCGCCCGCGTGGAAGCGCTCGAACCACGCGTCGCTCCGGGGCAGCGCGCCGCCCTTCGGGAAGCGCAGGCCGAGCGGCCGCGGCGTGTCGAAGAGCGTGCGCTGCGCCTCGTCGATCTCCTCGCGCGCGTGCACGGCCTCGAGGGCGTCGAGGTCGGCCGCCGGCAAGAGCGCCTCGATCTGCGCGTGCCGCTCGTAGACGCCGGCCGGGTTGTGGATCTGCGCGAGCGGGTAAGACAAGTTGCGCCCTGCCCACGCGCCCGCGGGCCGGAAATTCCCGCTCTTCTTCACGCCCCCGAAGGGCAGGCGCGGGCTCGCCTTGTTGGTGCTCCGGTTGCGGTTGAGGATCCCCGTGCGCACACCGCGCTCGTAGCGCTCGAACGCCGCGAGGTCCTGCGTGAAGACCGCGTGCGCGAAGCCGTAGGGCGTGCCGTTCAGCGCGGCGATCGCCTCCTCGTCGTCGCGGAACGTCTCGACACAGAGGTCGGGCCCGAAGAGCTCGTGGTCCGTGTAGCCCGGGATCTCGTGCACGCCGGGCGCGAGCCGGTGGAGCGAGGGCGCGACGAACGCGCCGCCCTCGCGCGCGCCGCCCGGCACGATCGGCTCGGCGCCGCCCGCGCGGGCCTCCGCGATCGCGGCCGTGAACGCCGCCTTCGCGCGGGAGGTGGCCATCGGCCCGGCGAAGGCGCGCGGGTCCTCCGGATCGCCGAAGCGCAAGCCCGCGAGGACCGCGCGCAGCCCCTCGACGAACCGGTCCGCGACGCGCTCGTGGACGAGCACGCGATCCGCGCAGGTGCAGCGCTGACCCGTCGTGAGGTAGCCGCTCGTGATCACCTCGTGGATCGCCTGCCGCAGGTCCGCGTCCTCTCGCACCACGCACATGTTCTTGCCCCCCATCTCGAGGGCGAGGAGCATCTCGGGCCGATCGAGGGCGGCCTCGAGGATCCGGCGGCCGACCGGCCACGAGCCGGTGAACGCGAGGCCGTGGACGTGGGGATCCGCGACGAGCGCGGCCCCGACCGCGCCGCCGCCCTGCACCACGTTGACCACGCCCGGCGGGAACCCCGCCGCGTCCATCGCCTCCGCGTAGCGCTGCCCGGAGAGCGGGGTCACCTCGCTCGGCTTCACCACCACGGCGTTGCCGAGCAGCAGCGCCGGCACGACGTGCGCGTGGCAGAGGTGCAGCGGGAAGTTGAACGGGCCCAGGACCCCGACCACGCCGTGCGGGCGGTGGCGCACGATCTCGTTCGCGAACCCCGGGAGCGGGCCGCCCCGCAGCTCCTCGCGGACGCCCTTCTCGACGAGCGCGAAGCGCGCGACCAGGCCCGCAATCTCGACGCGGGCCTCGGAGCGGAGCTTGCCCATCTCGAGCGAGATGGCCTCGCTCAGCGCGTCGGCGCGCGCCGCGATCGCGGCGCGGAAGCGGCCGAGCACCGCGGCCCGCTCGTCGAGCGAGCGCACGGCCCAGCCGGGCCAGGCCTCCGCGGCGGCGGCGCACGCGGCGCGCGCGCGCGCGGGGTCGCCTGCCGTCGACAGGACGGCCCGATCCTCGTGAGCGGGGTCGTGGCTCTGGAACGTCTCTCCGGTCGGCGCATGGAAGGTGCCGCCGAGGTAGTCGCCGCGCGCTTCGTGCATGGGGCGCGGAGAATAGCAGCGGACCTCGGATATGCTCCCCGCACCCGTGACCCGGCGAGGATCGATCCTGGGCGTCTCCGTCGCCGACGTGCGGCTCGCGCTCGCGGCGGGCCTCACGCTGTTCTTCCTCCTCGCCGGACACACCGTCCTCGAGGTCGCGCGCGACTCGCTCTTCCTGGCCGTGCTGCCGGCGCGGGAGCTCCCGTTCACGTACCTCGCGATCGCCGCCGTCGCGTGGTTCGCGGTCCGGATCGATCGCTTCCTCTCCCACCGCCTCGAGCAGCGGCGGCTCGCTCTGGTCACCCTGCTCGCCTCGGGCGCGGGCACGGTCGGCTTCTGGTTCGCGTTCGGCTCGGACGAGTGGTGGGTGTGGTGGATCCCGCACTTCTTCTACGTGTGGACCGGCCTCGTCTCCACGTTCGCGGTCACCCAGTTCTGGCGCCTCCTCGCCGAGCTCTTCACGGTGATCGAGGCCAAGCGCCTCTACTCGCGGATCGCCGCGGGCGGCTCGCTCGGCGCGGTCCTCGGCGCGGCGATCGCGGACCTCGCGCAGCGCTGGCTCGAGCCGCGCGACCTGTTGCTCGTCGGCGCGGCGATCCTCGCGGCCACCGCGTTCATCCCCGGGGCTGTGGTCCCCCGCGTCGACGCGCTCGAGCCCCACGCCGCGTCGGGCGCGCTCGACGTGCCGGACGACGTCGCCCGCTACGTGCGGCGCCTCGTCACGCTCGTCGGGCTCGCCGCGCTCACCGCGGTCCTCGTGGACTACGTGTTCAAGGCCACGGTCGATCACGCGCTCGCGACCGACGAGCTAGGCCCCTTCTTCAGCCGCTTCTACGTGCTCTTGAACCTGCTCTCGGTCCTCGTGCAGATCTTCCTCGCGCCGCGGATCCTCGTGTGGCTCGGGGCCACGCGCGCGGTGACGCTCCTGCCGATCCTGTTCGTGCTCGGCGCGTTCGGCCACGCCGCGACGGGCCTGCTCGCGCTCGCGGTCGCGCTCAAGGGCGCCGACGGAGGGCTGCGGCATTCGCTCCACCGGAGCGCCTTCGAGCTCCTCTACCTCCCGCTCAGCAAGGCGGTGCGCGATCGCTATCGCACCCTGATCGACGCGCTCGGCCAGCGTGGGGGTCAGGCCGTCGGCTCGCTCGCGATCCTCGGCGTCGGGCTCGTCGGCCTCGGGCCGCGCGAGCTCGCCGCGGCCGTCGTCGTCCTCGCGCTCGTGTGGATCGGGCTCTCGCTCTCGCTCCGCCGCCGCTACCTCGATCTGTTCCGAGCGAACCTCCGCGCCGGCTCGATCGAGACGCGGGTCGACGTGCCGGAGCTCGATCTGGGCTCGCTCGAGTCGCTGATGGCGTCGCTCAACAGCCCGCGCGACGACGAGGTCCTCGCGACCCTCGACGTGCTCGCCGTCTACCAGCGCACCGCGCTCGTGCCCGCGCTGCTCCTCTATCATCCGTCGCGCGCGGTGGTGCTCCGGACGCTCGAGCTCCTCGCGGCGTCCTCCCGGTCCGACTACCTCCCGATCGCGCGCCGGTTGCTCGAGGGCGGGGACCCCGAGGTCCAGGTCGCCGCGATGCACGCGATCGCGGGGCTCTTGCCCGAGGCCGAGCTCACGGACGAGCTCGCCCACGACCACCGGACGGCGGCCCGCGCCGCCGTGCTCGTCGCGCTCGTCAGCCGCGGGCTCGACGACGGAGCGGCGCGCAAAGAGCTGCGAGACTGTGCGATGCACGAGACGTTGTCGGTGCGCGTGGCCGTCGCGCACGCGATCCGGCTCCGCGCCGACCCCGGCCTGACGGATCTCCTCCACCCGATGGCGGCGGACGCGAGCGAGCCCGAGCTCGTGCGCGAGCTCGCCGCCGCGTACGGCGCGATGCCGAGCCCCGAGGGGATCGCGCACCTCGTCCGCTGGCTCGGCCCGCGGCCCACGCGCCTCGAGGCGCGCGCGGCGCTGCTCGCGGTCGGTCCCGCGGCGCTCGACGCGATGGTCGAGGCGCTCGCCGACGCCTCGCAGCCGCTCGACGTGCGCGGGCACCTCCCCCGAGCGATCGCAGCGTTTCGCACCCCGCGCGCGGCCGACGCGCTGTTCGCGCAGCTCCTCGGCGAGGGCGACGGGTGGGTCTCCTACAAGATCCTGCGCGCCTTGCACCCGCTGCGCGAGGAGCTGCCAGAGCACGACTTCGACGAGCGCGAGCTCACCGCCTTGATCCGCGAGAACCTCTCACGCGCGGCGCGTGTCCTCGCGTGGCGCGTCGCCCTCGAGCGGGGTCAGGCGGAGGTCCATGCGCGGAGGACGCAGGGCGGCGAGCTGCTCGGGCCGGTGCTCGCGGACAAGGAGGCGCAGGCGCTCGATCGGGCGGTCCGGCTCGTCGCGCTCCTGTCTCCCCACGAGGACCTGCGCCGGATCACGGGCGCGCTCCGGCACGGAGACAAGCGGCGCCGCGCGGAGACCCGTGAGCTCCTCGGCGCGATCGCGCCGCTCGCGCTCGGACCAGCGCTCGACGCGCTCCTCACGGAGGAGCTGCCCGAGGTCCGGCTGGCGCGGGTCCGCGCCACGCTCTCGGTCCCCGCGTCGGAGCAACGCTACGAGGAGCTCTTGAGCGCGCTCCTCGAGGACGCGAGCGAGGCGGTGCGCGCGGTGACGGCGTCCCACGTCGGCGAGCTGCGCCTGGTCGAGCTGCGCGAGCCCCTCGTGCGCGCGAGCGAGCTCGTCTCGGGCCTCACGCGCGAGGTCGTCACCCGCGCGCTCGAGGCGATCGATCGCGCGCCGATGTCGGCGGGAGCGACGGATGCGTGAGCTCGAGCCGTACGCCGATCTCGGGCGCGTCGAGCGGATGATCGCGCTCCGCTCGTTCTCCGGCTGGCACGACCTCTCGGCCCCGGAGCTCGCGAGCCTCGCCGAGCTCGCGCGCCCCTACCGCGCGCGCGCGGGGCAGACCCTGATCGGCGCGGGCGAGCCGGTCGATCACATCTTCCTGATCGTGCGCGGCGCGCTCACCTCGCGCGCGAAGGGCCTCGACCTCGGTCGTTTCCAGGCCGGCGAGGCCGTCGGCGGGATCGCCGCGTGGGGCGAAGCCGAGGGCTACGAGGTGCTCGCCGTCGCGGACTCGGTGGTCCTGGCCATGAACGCCGGCGAGCTCGAGGAGCTCTACGAGGACCGCTTCGCGATCCTCGCGCGCGTCCTGCGGCGCCTCGCGCGACAGGCGATCGCGCTCCGGCGCCGGTCGGGGGGCACCGCGGGCTTCCCCGCCGAGGCCGCGGTGGGCGCGGAGTGCCCGGCGCGCCGGCTCGATCTCGTCGAGCGGATCGTGTACCTGCGGCGCTCGCTCGGGATGCAAGGCTCGAGCATCGACTCGGTCGCGGTCCTCGCGAAGACCGCCGAGGAGATCCGGCTCGCGCCCGGCGAGCGGCTCTGGTCGAGCGGCGAGCCCGCGTCCTTCCTCGTCGCGATCCTCTGCGGTCGCGTGCGCGGCACGACCCCCGAGGGCCAGCGCTTCGAGCTCGGCGCGGGCGATCTCGCGGGCGCCCTCGACGTGGTCGCGGACCTCCCGCGCTGGTACGAGTGCGAGGTGATCGACGGGCTCGTGGGCCTGCGCCTCTCGCGCGACATCACCTTCGACCTGTGGGAGGACCACCCGGAGCTCCCGCGGCGCATGCTCGGCGCGCTCAGCCGCCAGGTGCTCGCGCTGACCGCAGCGAGCGCGAAGTGATCACGCGGTCTCGCCCCGAGCGCTTGGCGTCGTAGAGCGCAGCGTCGGCGCGGGCCAGCAAGTCAGCTTGCGATTCTCCAGGTCGGCGCGCCGCGGCGCCGATGCTGACGGAGAAGCGCCCGAGCGGCTGCTCCTTCGCGCCGCGGATCGCGAGCCGCGCCACCTCGGCGCGGAGCTTCTCCGCGACGTCGGCCGCCGCGTCGAGCCCGGTCTGCGGGAGCAGGATCCACAGCTCCTCGCCGCCGGCGCGCGCGACGGTGTCCACCTCGCGGGTGTGCTCCTCGAGGGCCTTGGCGAGGGCGACCAGCGCCTCGTCCCCCGCCGCGTGCCCGTGTCGGTCGTTGAGCTGCTTGAAGTGATCGATGTCGAGCGCGAGGAGGCCGACCTCGTGGCCATAGCGGTCGGAGTACGCGAACGCGCGCGCGAGCCGCCGCTCGAAGAGACGGCGGTTCGGGAGCCCGGTCAGCTCGTCGTGGGTCGCGAGGTCCTCGAGCCGCTTCACGAGCTGCGCGTTGTGGATCGCGAGCGCGGCCTGGTCCGCGACCGCCTCGAGGTAGTGCGCCGTGAGCTCGCCGAGCGGATCGTCCTCGGGCCGGGTGAGCACGAGCAGCCCGATCTCCTCGTCGCCGTGGCGGATCGGGAAGGCCGCGAACGAGCCCGTGCGCGGCAGCTCGTCCCAGAAGTCCACCGCGCGCGGCGCGCGCGAGACGTCGGGGACCACCATCGCGCCGCGCTCGACCGACCACGGCCCGCGGCTCGGCCGCCCGATCGCGCGCCCGACCGGCGAGTCGTCGAAGCCCCACGCGGCGCGGATCTCGAAGCCGCCGTCCGCGTCGCCGAGGAGCACCGCGAGGCGGTTCGCGCGGAGCGCGGGGCCGATCCGCGTGACGAGCACGTTCAGCACCGCGTCGAGGTCGAGGCTCGACGCGCTCTCGTGGAGCAGCTCGAACAGCAGGGTGCGCTCGTGCAGGCGCTGCTCGAGCTCGCGCTGCTTCTCGGCGAGCTCGCTCGCGAGGGCCAGCTCGCGCTCCTTCGTCGCGAGCGCGCGCTCGGCGTCGATCACGTCGCCCTGGAGCATGGTCACGCGCGCGAGCACGCGGTTGAACGACGCGGCGATCCGGCCGACCTCGTCGTCGCCCATCTCGGGCAGGCGCTCGAGGAAGTCGGTCTGGGCCACGCGGCCGTCGAGCGCCCGAGCGAGCTTCGTCAGCCGGCCGCCGAAGGAGCGACGCACCGCGATCCCGGCGGCGAGCCCGCCCGCGAGCGCCGACGCGAAGAGCGAGAGCCACCACCACCACGGGTCGAGCGCGGCGCGAGCGAGGTAGGCCGAGGCCTGGAGCACCGCGCCCGCGCCGGCGGCCGCGAGGAGCGCGGCGACGGCGACGCGGAGGGCCGCCTTTCGGATCGCGGACATGGAGATGGGGAGACGAGCGAGGCCCGGAGCCGAGTCGCTCCGGGCCCCGATGGCGATGAGTGGAGTCGAACCACTGACCTAGCGCGTATGAAACGCCCGCTCTAGCCAACTGAGCTACATCGCCGGCGATCGAGGGCGGGCAGTATAGGGGCGACGCCCCCGCTGTCAACGCGGCTCAGGGCTCGGAGGCGTGGCCCCGCCGCGTCGCGCGGAACACCCCGCTCAGCCGCTTCCACGAGGGCGGCCCCTCTTCGTCGTCGACCGTGAGCACCCGCAGCCGCAGCACGACCCGCCTCACGTCGCTGGTCGTGACGTACTCCGCGCGCGGCGGCTCGCCGACCTCGAAGACCGCGCTGTTGCCGGGTCGCGGGAGCGGAAAGGACAGCTCGAGCCCGTGCTCGCCGCGCCGCTGCCCGCCCGTGAGGAGCGCTCCAAGGAGCCGGTTCCTCGGGTCGGGCGCGCCGGTCTCTGCGTCCGAGACGGCGAAGCACCGCATGCCCCAGTCGACGTCGTAGATGGTGTTCTGCGTGCAGATCTGCAGGGCGCACCAGCCCTCGCTGCTCATCCCGGGGCGGCCCGGCTCGTAGACCAGCTCCACCTCGACGAACGGCGGCGGCGCGATGAGGGTGTTCCCGTCGAGCTCCACGGCGGCAGGGTACCACCGGTCGGTGGCGAATGTTCATTCGCAGAGAACCGAGAAAGAACCACGATATTACTGGCGCGTTTGCGAATGATCGTTCACAGTCCGGTCATGCCCGCTCCCACTCGGGACGCGATCCTCGACGCCGCCCTCGGGCTCTTCGCCGAGCGCGGGTTCCACGGCGCCTCGATGCCCGCGCTGGCCGAGGCCGCGGGGGTCGGCTCGGGCACGCCGTACCGCCACTTCGACAGCAAGGAGGCGCTCGTCAACGCGGTGTACCGGCGCACGAAGGAAGCGCTGATGAGCGCGCTGCTCCGCGACTTCCCGTTCGACGCGACGGAGCGCGAGCAGTTCCGCGTCTTCTTCTTCCGTCTGGTGGGCTTCTTCCGCGCGCGTCCCGAGGCGTTCGACTTCCTCGAGCTCCATCATCACCAGCCCTACCTCGACGCGCCGAACCTCGAGCTCGAGCGGCGCTCGCTCTCGCCGGTGCTCGCGTTCTTCGAGCACGGGCGGCGCGTCCGCGCGACGCGCGCGATGGCGCCGGAGGCGCTGACCGCGATCGTGTGGGGCGTCTTCGCGAGCCTCTTCAAGGCGACGCGCCTCGGACACCTCGAGGCGACGGACGAGCTGTGGGCGCAGGCCGAGGCCTGCGCGTGGGACGCCGTGCGGCGTCCGGACGAGACGCCGAACGAACGGGAGGGCGAGCCATGAACCTCGACGAGCGAGCACGAACCAACGACGCGGCCGAGCGAGCGATCGGCCCCGAGCACCTCGACGACCTCGCGCGCCTCTCGGTGCGCGAGCTCGAGGCGCTGTACCGCGAGGCGTCCGCGCCGAGCTCGCTCGAGGGGCTCGCCGGCGCGCCCGTCGGTCGGATGCTGACGGTGCGCGGGCCGCTCGATCGCGCGCGCGCCCGCGGCCGCGTCGCGCGCCTCGCCCGCGCGGCGCTCTTCCCGTGGCGCGGCAAGAGCTTCGAGGCCTTCGACGCCGAGCGCGGAGAGGGGATCAACCGCATGCACCTCCTGGGCGAGCGCTTCCGCTTCGGCCTCTCGTTCGACCGCTCCGCGATCGACGGCGCGCCGTGCGTCCTGCTCGACTACGACCGGCCCGACAACCCGTGGTTGATCCGGCAGATCCGCGACGAGCTGCGCGAGCTGCGCCCGGGACTCTTCCTCGGACCCGCGCTGTTCAAGCGGCGCCGTGACCCGGTGCTCGTGCTCTGGTTCGCGATCGACGCGCGCTGAGCGCGGCGCGCGGGTGTGCTACGCCCCGCGCGGATTGCGATCCACGTGGTGGAAGGTGGCCGCGCCGCTCGGCGGCGCCGCGCTGATCGCGGGCGCCTTGGCGCTCGCGAGTCGGTTCGTCGGCGAGGGCCGGGTGCTCGCGCCCGAGACCGCCCCCGTCCTCGCGGCGATGCGCGACGCGGGGCTCGACGCCGAGCCGGAGCCGCTCGACGCGGGCCCGCTCGACGCGTCGTGGCGCTACGAGGGCGACGCGCTCGTGCGCCCGCCGGCCGACGACGACTTCGCCTGCCGCCAGCCCGCGGTCGCGATCGAGGCGAGCGAAGGGTGCGAGGCCGGGCGTCCGTACCCGCACTGCCGCTGGCGTCTGCCCGAGCCCGCCGACGGCGCGTACGCGATCTGGCGCAACACGGTCGACGAGCACCGCTGGGCGCGGCCCGGGCTGGTCTCGCTGATCCTCACCGCGGCCGCCGAGTACCAGCGCCGCTGGCCCGGCGAGCGTGTGACCGTCGGCGATCTCGACGCCCCGGGCCCGCGCCACCAGACGCACGATCGCGGCGTCGACGTGGACCTCTACCTCGAGCACGCGATGATCGCGCGCAACATCGGCGGGGGTCGCTACCCCGACAACTACGAGGGCCGCGCGCGCGCCGAGGTGCGGAGCCTCCGCGCGCGCGTGCTGGACCTCGCAAAGATCCTTGCGGTCTGTACGAGCGGTCAGATCCGGATCTACTACAACGACCCGGACCTCATCCGGCCGTTCCGCGCCTGGTTCGACGAGCGCGGCTACGCGTCCGAGGTGGGCGAGCCGATGCAGATGCACAACGACTTGCACCGCTTCCACTTCCACATGACGGTGCCCGAGGCGCTCGCGCCGCTGCCGCAGCGGGTGGACTAGGGGCGGCAGACGCCGCGCGTCGAGTGGCCGACGTCGAGGCAGTCCTCGATCGGGCCGCACTCGAAGGTGCCGAGCGTGCAGAAGTTCGTGCACCGCCCGCGGAAGCACATGAACAGGATGTCGCACTCGGCGCTCGTGGCGCAGGAGTCGCCGAGGTTGCCGCACGGCGCGCACGACTCGCAGCGGCCCTCGGCCGGCGTGAAGAAGCGGCAGACCTCGATGCCCGGGCACTCGCCGAGGCTCCCCGGTGAGCTGCACGGGGCGCCGCTCGGATCGGGCAGCCCGAGCTCCGGGCTCAGCGCGCCGGCGTCGGACGGGCCCGGGCCCGCGTCACGGCCTGCGTCGGACCCGGCGTCGCGCGGCGTCGGACCCGCGTCCAAGCCCATCGATCCCGCGTCGAAGCCGGTCGGTCCCGCGTCGGTCCCGGCGGGGCCCGCATCGGGGCGCGCGCCACCATCGAGGCCCGCGGGCCCCGCGTCGGGCGAGCTCGCCCCCGCGTCGCGACCGCGCGTCCCCCCGGTCGCGCATGCCGCCAAGATCAGGCCGAGCGTGGCCAACGCCCGTCCATGTCCCCCGCCGGTGCCCGCGACGCGGTGGGAGCGAAGACTCAGGCAGTGTCGATGAATCGATCGAGGCCAGGCCGGCGCGCAGCGCCGGCCGTTGGCCGAGGGGGCCCCCACGCGGAGC
>JAYRVK010000970.1:0-13992 GCA_041918555.1 Sandaracinaceae bacterium | reverse complement strand
TGGCCTTCGGCGTGCGGGGAGCCTGGGCCGCCCGATCCTGGGACGGGCTCGACGGCTTCCTCGTCGTCGCGGGCGCGGTCCTCGGCGGCCTCGCGCTCGTCGCGCTCGCGAACGACGTGGTGCCGAAGCTGCTCGGCGCGGAGCCCCACGTCGTCGCGATCCACGGCCACGGCGTGTGGGTGCCCGAGGTCTGCGTGTGCTGCCTCGCGCCGGCCCTCGACACGCTCGAGGTCACCGCGGTGAAGCAGGAGACGCGCTACCGCATCGCCTACCACGAGATCGAGACCACCCGCACGACGTTCGCGCTCGGCATCTGTCACGAGTGCCACCGCCACGTGCGGATCCATCGCGCGCTCGGGTGGCTCGCGGCGGGCCTCGGCGTCGCGGGGGGGCTCCTCGTGACGTGGCACCTGAAGGGCTTCGCGGACCCGCGCTTCGGCGCCACGGTCGCGGGGCTCGCGACGTTCGCCGCCGTCGGCGCGGTGGCGCTCGTGCTCGGTCGCGTCCTCGGTCCGAACGCGGGCCCGGGCTGTGCGCACGCGGCGCGGCCCGCGACCGCGAGGGGCCCGCTCGACGCCGACGGTGGCTACGAGCTCTCGTTCGCGAACGGCGAGTACGCGGCGTCCTTCGCGCGCGCGAACGCCCGCGGCGGTGAACGTCGGGGCGGACCCGACCCCTGAACGCCCTCGGGCGACGCGGGAGGCTCAGCGCGCCACCGCGACGCCGATGCGGATCGCTTGGCCGTCGTCGCCCGCGTAGTAGACCGAGAGCCGCCCGCCGCTGACGTCGAGGCTCGGGTCGAGCACGCCGAGCGCGTCGAAGCCGCGGCCGCTCGGGGCGAAGATCGGGGCGTCGTCGATCGGCGCGTGCCACGCGGAGCCGTCGTCCGAGACGAGCAGGCCGAGGCTCCAGCGCGTGCCGCGGCGGCCGGCGAAGTAGAGGCGGTACACGCCGCCCGAGTAGACGACCGCGGGACCGTCGACCTCGTCGCGGTCGAACGCGAAGACGTCACCGCTCGGGTCGCGCAGCCGCGCGAGCCCCTCGGCGGCCCCGAGCATCCGGTAGAGCCCGAGGCCGTGCGTGGGGGGGGTGTCCACGCGGACCACCGCGTGCGGCACGCCCGCGAGGTCGAAGGGCGCGATCGCGGAGTACCCGGTGCCCGTGCCCGCCTCGAGCCCGGGGACCGGGCCGTCGAGCACGAAGCGCTCGGTGGCGTCGCTCCACGTCGCGCGGCCGATCGTCCCGAGACCACCCGCCCAGCCCGTGAAGTACAGCACGAGCGCGTCCGCCTGGTACGCGAGCGCGGGATCGGACACGCCGTCCGCGGCCCACGGCTCGGTGGGGGGGGGGAGGGCGGGCTCGCCGATCCGGCTGACGAGCGTGAACCCGCCCGCGCCGGGCGCGGCGAGGTGGATCGCGCCGTCGACGACGAGCGCCATCCGCACCTGCTCGACGCCGCCCGCGTCGACGTAGCGGAGCACCGCGGGCTCGCCGATCACGACGTGCGGCGCGGCCCAGCTCGGGTCCTCGCCGGGTGCGGGCACCGCGGTCTCGGCGCTGCGCTCGAGCGCCGCGGGCATGTCGCAGTCGGCCGGCGTGACGCGCAGCTCGAGGAGGCGCGCGGGCGGCGTCGTCGCGGTGGGGTTGTCGGTGCGGCCGTAGAGCACGGCGCGGAGCGTCGCGTCGATCGTCGAGGGAACGTCGGCCTCGATGCCCTCGGGGATCGACGAGGCGCGCACGCGGCCCGTGGGGTCGATCTCGAGCGTGTAGTCGACGGGCATCGCGGTCGTGAGCGGCCAGCGCCGCACCACCTCGCCGGCGATGACGAGGAGCACCTCGGCGCGGGTGCGGCTCACCACCAGGCTCGCGATCGGCGCGACGCGGGAGAGCCCCGTGCCCGCGTCGACGCCCGCGTCGACGAAGCCGAAGCCGACGGTCTCGACGCGGCCCGACGCGGGCGCCTCGAGCGGGCTCGCGATCCGCGCGGTGATCCGCAGCGTGCCCGCGCGCGGGTCGAGCTCGCGCAGGAGCAGCGCGCCGCCGTCGACGTCGAGGCCGCCGGGGACGATCGCCTCGCTCGCGTCGCCGTCGAACCGCGCCACGATCGGGGCCGGGCTGCCGAACGTCGCGAACGGCACGCCGGGGATCGCGCAGCTCGCCAGGAGCCCGGCGCACCCCGCGCCGACGAGCGCCTCCTCGGGGCCCGGGGCGCAGCAGTCCGTGGTGCTCCGGCCCACGCAGCAGGATCGCACGTTTCGTTGACAGCTCGCGTCGCCGCAGTCGAAGAGGCCGTCGCCGTCGTTGTCCTCCCCGTCGAAACAGGCGAGGCGCGCCGCGGCCGCGTCGAGGGCGGCGTCGTCGAACTCGGTCTCGCCGGTCATGCGGCCTCCGTCGGCGGCGGGGCCGCTCGCGTCGAAGGCGCCGGCGTCGCTGGAGTGCGGGGCCGCGGCGTCGGGCCCCGCACCGCCGCCGTCGAAGTCGAGGTCGTCGGGGCCCGCGTCGCCGCCGGCGCTCGCGCCGTCGCACGCGGGGAGCGCGAGCAAGAGGAGCGAGTAGGGCGCGAGCCGGCGCATCACGGCATGCTCCCCATCGCGCGGCCGACGTCGAGGTCGACGCCGTCGGACGCGGTGTAGAGGAGCTCGAGCTCGCGGCCCACGAGGAGCGCGCTCGGGTGCCGCGTCCACAGGCGATCGTGGCCCGCGCCCGCGCCCGCGAGGATCGGCGCGCCGGCCGGCTCGCGCCACACCGCGCGATCGCCCGAGACGCGCACGCCGATGCCCCAGCGCGTGCCGCGCCGGCCCGCGTAGAAGAGGCGCAGGAGGCCGACCCCGTCGGCCACGAGGTCCGGGTCCGACACCTCGTCGTGGTCGAAGCGCGCGAAGTCCTCGCTCGGCGCGACCACGATCGACGCCACGAGGCTCCCCCGCGCCCAGTCGAACACCGTCCCCTCGACGTCGCTCGCGTGGAGCATCGCGATCACCGGCGCGCCCTCGTGGAGGGTGCGCAGCGCGAGCCAGCGCGTGCCGCCGTCGTCGGCGATCGCGGGCGCCTCGGCGGGGCTCGCGTCGGGTGGCAGCGTGAGATCGACGAGCGCGCCGAAGCGCTCGGCGTGGCCGTCCTCGCCGAGCGCGCGCGCGATCGTGGGGAGGCCATCGGCGGGGGCGCGCGTGACGTAGAGCGCGAAGCGGTCGTCCTCGCGCACGAGCTCCGGATCGCGCAGCACCTCGTTCACCCCCGCGCTCAGCGCGGGCGCCTCCACGCGGCCGCTGCCCGCGAGCGCGTACGCTCCGCCCGCCGCGCGCCGCGCGAGGTGCACGTCCGCGTCGAGCGCGAACGCCACGAGCCGCTCGCCTCCGTCGAGCACCGCCGAGGGGCTGCTCGCGCCGCGCGCGCCCCACTCGACGCCGGGGAACGGGATGACCGCGCCGCCTTCGCGCGCGAGCGCGGCGGGGATGTCGCAGCCGAGGGTCGCGACGCTCACCGCGGAGACGCGCGCGGGGAGGTGCACGCCGTCGCGGTTGTGGGTCCGGCCGAAGAGCAGCGGGGCCCGTCCGGGCCGGAGGCTCGCGCCCGACGAGCTCATCGTCACGGCGTCGTCGACGCGCAGGGTGATCGCGCCGTCGGGCGCGATCTCGAGGTGGTAGGCGTGCGGCGCCGCGTCCGGGATCGGCGCGGACGCGACCGCCTCGCCCGCGACGAAGAGCGCGTAGTCGCGCCGCGACGCGCGGACCATCACCGCCACGTCGGGCACGACGCGCGCGTTCGCGCTCGGCGGATCCGCGAGGCCGAGCGAGACGGCGTCGAGGCAGTCGGTGCACCCGTCGAGGTCGGCGGCGATCGTGGCGCGCAAGATCACGCGCTCGCGCGTGGGATCGACGGGCGGACCGAGCACGAGGCCGCTGTCGTCGAGGGCGTCGCCGTTCGGGACGAACGCCCCGCCCTCGAGGCGCGGCGCGGGGCTGCCGAAGCCGGCGAGGCCCGCGCCGCACGCGCTCGGGTCGGTGCCCGCGCACGCGCCGAAGTCGAGCGCGATCGAGGAGCTCCCGGGCGCGGTGCAGCACGCGGCGCTCGTGCTCCCGACGCAGCAGTACGGGACCGCGCCGCACGCGCCGTCGTCGCAGTCGGCGGCTTCGTTGAGGTCGTCGTCGAGGCCGTTGAAGCACGCCGCGGAGTCGAAGTTCTCGGCGGATGGCGGGGGGGTTCCGGCGTCGGCGGCGGGGTCCGGCGCCGAGGCGTCGAGGGCTCCGGCGTCGAGGCCCGCCCCCCCGCCGCCGTCCTCGTGGGTCATCGACACCGCGCCCCCGTCGGCGGCCGCGCCGCCGTCGTCGGCCGAGCGCCCGTCGGCCGCCCAGACGCAACCAGGCATGAAGATCAACGCCACGATCGGGCCGATCCACACGATCCGGCGACGACGATCACACTCTGGCACGCTGGCGATCACCCTGAGGGCGATCATTCACCGAGCGTGCCAGCAGGTCCAGCCAGGCCGACGAGGCTGTCCGTGCCGTCGGTCCCCACGTAGTGCAGGCGCGCCGCGCCCGAGGCGTCGAGCGAAGGGGCCGGCGACCGGGCGCCGAGCGCGTCGAACCCCGTGCCGTCCCCCTCGAGCACCGGCGGCATCGCGCGCCAGGCGTCGCCGGTCTCCGAGACGAGGAGCCCGATCGACCAGCGCTGCCCGCGGCGGCCCGCGTAGTAGAGGCGCCACGTCGAGCCGATCCGCAGGAGCGCCGGCTCGGCCACCTCGTCCCGGTCGATCGCGAACGCGTCGTCGGGGGCGGGGCCGCGCACCGTCGAGGACTCGAGGTCGCCGTGCGCCCACTCGAAGCGGCCGCCCCCGTCCATCGAGCGCAGCGACGCGAGGCGCGGCCCGTCGCCGTCGTCGACCCGCGCGATCATCCGCCAGACGCCCGCCGCGAGGTCCTCGATCCAGACCGTGGGCCCGTCGATCGAGGCGATCTCCGCGGGGATCGCGACGGGCTCGGGCGCCGAGAGCGCGAAGCTCCCCGCCGGACCGCCGACCGCGCGCAGCAGCTCGCGCTTTCCGTCGGGGCGCTCCGCGGCGAAGTAGAGCACCACCACGTCCCCGTCGAGGAGGAGCCACGGGTCGTGGATCGACTCGTAGCCGGCGGGCGCCGCGAGGAGCGGATCGGGCGGCCCCGACGCGCCGACGAGCTCGCCGATCCCGTTCTCGCCCGCGACGAGCAGCGATCCCGCGTC
Source organism: Sandaracinaceae bacterium (assembly GCA_041918555.1). Taxonomy (GTDB): domain Bacteria; phylum Myxococcota_A; class Polyangia; order Polyangiales; family Sandaracinaceae; genus JACKEC01. Next base: position 8,775 of record JAYRVK010000970.1, on the reverse strand, counting down.
CTCGAAGACCACGCGCCGGCGCGGCTCCGTCGGCGTACCGAGGTCGACGACCGCGACGCGGCCGAGCGCGCTCGGGCGCCAGGCCACCGAGCTCGCGGGGAGGACCGGCGCGGCCCGGCGCTCGACGGCGGCGGGCACGTCGCAGTGGTCGAGGGCCACCTCTGCCGCGAGCACGCGGACCGCGGGCTCGGTCGTGCGCTCGTCGGTGCGGCCGAACACCACCGGGGTCAGCGCGCTCGGGAGGTCGGCGTCGGTGAGGACGAGGTCCGACGCGCCCGGGATCCCGCGCACCGTCGCGACGCCGTCGATCGACAGCTCGATCGCGAGCGTGATGGTGCGCGCGCCTTCGGGCAGCGGCTCGGTCGCCACCGGCCGATCCGCGACCAGGACCTGCACCTCGCCGCGCGCGCCGTTGACGAGGACCCCGAGGCGGGCCGACGCGCGCTCGCCGGCCGCCGGGATCGCTTCGAAGAGCCCGACGCCCGCGGCGTCGACGCAGTCGGTGCAGCCGCCGTCGGGCACCGCGACGTCGGCGGTGAGCGTGACGTTGAAGGCGCGCGGATCGACCGCGTCGCCGAGCGCGACCCCGCCCCACGAGACGCCGCCCTGCGGGACGAGGCCGCCGTCCTCGAAGCCCGGCAGGACGCCGCCGAACGGGTGGAGCGCGGGGTCGAGCGCGGCGCACGAGGCGAGCGGCAGGTCGTCGCAGGAAGCGGGCACCGCGAGGGTCACGCCGCCGGCGGGCGCGCAGCACGCGGCGCTCCCGACGCAGCACACCGCGTCGAGGGTGCAGTCGGAGTCCGAGCAGTCCCCGAGCGCGTCGCGGTCGTTGTCGACGCCGTCGTAGCAGGTGCCCGGCGCGTCGGACCGCTCGTCGCTCAGCGGGCCGGGGCTCCCATCGTTCAGGCCCGCATCGGAGGGCGCGCTTCCGTCGCTGGCCGGAGGGAGCGCGCCGGCGTCGTCCAACGTCTCCGGCCCCGCGATGTCCGCGCAGGCGGGCAGGAGCAGGAGCGTGAGCGTGCCGAGACGTGCCAACCGCATGGCGAGACCACGAGGCTGCAAGAGCTCAGCCATCGCTCGGCCGAGGCTGTCGCAGCGGGACCAGCTGATGATCGACTCCGTCGCTGCGGAAGCGGCTCCGCTCGATCAGGAAGATGTAGGACGGCTCGCGGCCGAAGCCCGCCGGCCACAGCGTGCTCCGGCCCTCGGTCGCGGTGACCCCGAGCGACTCGATCGCGCAGCCGAGCGGGCACGGCCCGCCCAGGAGCTGATCGTCGGCCGAGAGGATCGGGTTGCCGGGGTAGGGGGTGACCACGGGGAGCCCCGCCGTCGCGTCGACCTCGCCGTACGCGAGCCCCACGCGCACGCGGCCGCCCGCGTCGCGCGCGAGGAACCAGATCCGGAGCGCGCGCGTGGTCCCGCTCGCGCCGGTCACCACGACCTCGGGCGAGAACACGCCCTGGCGCGCGTAGGAGCCGATCGAGGAGTGCAGCAGATCCGGGCGCACCTCGCCGGCGACCACGTAGCCGTCGACGACGTCGAGCGTCAGCCGCGCCACCCCGATCGAGTCCGGGCTCCCTGCGCGCTCGCACGTGAAGAAGACGAGGAGCGAGTCGCGGTCCACGGGCGCGATCACCGCGGGATCGCGGAGCGAGTCGCACGGCGTGTCGCTCGGCTCGAGGAGCGCCTGGCTCGGCCCCGGCGACGCGGTGGCCATCCGATCGAGGTTGGCCCACGCGAGCTCGTACACGTCCGACATCGGGGCGGTGGCCCGCGCGTACGCGACGAGGTGTGGGTCGAGCGCGGCGCCGCCCGCGAACGAGGGCTCGCGGCTCGAGGGGCTCGGCCCGAACAGGCGCGCGTCCCCGAGGCTCGCGCGGTGGGTCCAGCGGCTCGTGCGGAGCGAGCCGCCGATCGCGAAGTCGATGAAGCGGAAGATCTCGTCGTCGCGCTCGAACACCGAGGCGTCCACCAGCAAGTCGACTTGCGTTGTCGCGAGCGGCACGCCGGTCGCGCGCGACGAGAGCGCCGGCTCGCCTGCGCCGCCGGCGCGCCACTCGCCGGGGAGCTCGCCCGGCGGGAGCACGTCGGCCTCCGCGAGCGGCCCCATCGCGTCGCTCAGGAACTGCGTGGGGTTGTCGCAGTCGCCGATGCCCGTGGTCGTCGCGCTGCCGATCGACACGGTGCTGCCGCGGCCCTCGTACGCGAGGTGCAGGCCGTCGGGCGCGCAGCCGGCCTCGGCGCCGATCAGATCCGCGAGCGGCATCAGCACGACGTCGTCCGCGAGGATCCGCCCGCTGATCTCGGCCCTGACGAGGAGCACGGGGCGGCCCGAGCCGTCGACGCTCGGCGTCAAGTCGATCTGCGCCTCCGACCGGACGGGGAGCTCCATCCCGGGCGCGGTCTCGCCGATCACGGTGCCCGCGCGCTCGAGCCGCGCGGTGCCCGCGCCGGTGACGCGGAGGGCGAGGTCCGCCAAGAGCGTCATGTCGCCGCCGCCGCGTGGGCGGTCGACGGGGGCCAGGACGAACGAGGCGTAGTGGGCGCCGTTGGTCCCGGCCCGGACGAACTCCACGGTGAACCGCATCCCGAAGGCCAACGGCGCGCAGTCGGGGTGCACGACCTGCGAGGTCGCGGTCCCGAAGGCGACCGTGCCGGACGTCGTCGTCGGCGCGCCGAAGGGCGTCCACGCGTCGTACGCGACCGCGTCGCCGGGCCACGTCACGCCGGCGCCCCCGGGATCGCAGCAGTAGCCGTCGGCGCCGCAGTGGGGGTCGTCGCAGTCCGCGTTGCCGTCGCAGTCGTTGTCGATCCCGTCGTTGCAGGTGACCTCGCGCTCCTCGCCGACGACGCACGCGTCGGTGCCCGCGTCGCCGGCGTCGAAGCCTCCGTCGAGGTCGCCGCCGTCGCCGCCGTCGTGCCCGCCGTCGAAGCCGCCGTCGGAGCCGCCGTCCATCGACGGCACGATGGCGTCGCGATCCGGCGCGAGGACGATCGAGCAGCCCGAGACCGCGATCGCGCACGCGAGCGCCGCCCCGCGCATCAGAACAGCCTCCCCTGGAGCGCGAGGGTCCCGCCCCCGAGCGCGGGCCGCGCCGCGAGCTCGATGGTCGACGCGGCGTCCGTCCCCGGGTCCACGATCAACAGCACGATCGCGATCGTCCCCACCACCGCGGTCACGCTCCACAGCACGTCGGTCGCCAGGGCCGCGGTCTCGAGGTCGCTCGCGAGTCGCAAGAGGTCTTGCGCCCGGCTGCCGTCGTCCGGCTGGTTCTCGAGCTCGCGGTGCCAGCGGTCGTTCAGGTCCAGGGCGACGCCGGTGACGATCGCGGAGCCGATCACGCCGAGCGCCGCGAGCACCCCGGTGATCCCGCGCCCCGCGTTCAGCCCGCCCGCCGCGACCTGCGTCCCCATCGTCACGTCGAGCGCCAGCGTCGCCTCGGGCGCGAGCGTGATCGTGCGCGTCGCCGTGTTCATGCCCTCCGCCTCGACGCGGAGCTGGTGCTCGCCCGGCAGCGCGGGCGCGTCGACGCGCTCGCCGCGCCCGATCGGGATCCCGTCGAGGAACACCGCGGTCTCGACGTTCGACGCGACCACGACGCGGCTCGTCCCCGCGGCGCCGTCCGACGCGAGGGTGATCGCCATCGGGTCGGCGCCCGCCTGGACCTCGAAGTGCCGCTCGACGGGCGGCGCGTTCGGGAGCTCGAGCCGCACCGCGTGCGTCCCCGGGCGCACCGGGATCGCGCGGCCCGCGGCGATCTCCTCGCCGTCGAGGAGGAGCCGCCCGCCGCTCGGCGCGATGAACTGCACCGCGACCGGCTCGCCGGTCAGCGCCGCGCTCATCGTCGCCCTCTGGCCGATCGCCACGGTGACCGTGGCCGTCGCGTCTTCGAAGCCCGGCATCGAGAAGATGAGGGCGTGCTCGCCGGGCGGCAGCGCGAGCTCGAGCGGCGTGGTCCCGCGCACCGGGAGATCGCGCCGGCCGACCCGCACCTCGGCGCCCGAGGGCGTCGAGGTGATCGCGGCGACCGCGACGCGCGGGCGGATCGCGGCGACGCGCTCCTCGCCGGCCGCGCGATCCTCCGCGCTGAGGTCGAACTCCTGGAGGTACTGGCGGTAGTAGTTGAAGGCCTCGGCCTCGCGCCCGAGCTCCTGCAGCGTCAGCGCGAGGTTGAAGACGACGTTGCGCGTGCGCGCGCCGAGGCGCAGCACGCCGAGGTAGGCGTCGAGCGCCTCCGAGAGCTCCTGCGTCCGCCGCGCGCCGCGCGCGCGCATCGCGGTCGCGAGGTGCGTGTTCCCCCGCTCGAAGAGCAGCCGCGCCTCCTCCTCCTGCGCGCCGGCCGGGGACGCGGGGGCGAAGGCGAGAGCAGCGGCGAGGAGCGAAGCGAAGCAGAAGGAAAGAGCACGTCTCATCACATGCCGGTCTTGATGGGCAGCTCGCCGCCGCCGGTGCCCCCGGTCGTCGGCGCGGTGCGTCGTCGGCGCAAGCGTACCTCAGGTACCTCGACGCCATCGACGGGGACGAGCGTGATGGTCTGCGCGAGGTGCTCCGCGAGCTCGTAGGTCAGCGTGAGGGGCTCGTCCGACACGTCGAGCGCGGTGACGAGCGGCGTCGTGCCGAGCGGGCGATCTCCGACGCGGACCGCGGCGCCGCTCGGCGTCGAGGTGAGGTGCACGCTGACGCGCGCGGGCGGCTCCACGCCGGGCGGCGGCTCGATCTCGGGCGCGGGCTCCTCGGGCTCGACGGGCGGATCGTCGGCGACCTCGGGATCCTCGCGCGGCTCGCCCGCGACGCGCGCCGTGCGCGGAGGATCGTCCCCGCCCATGGCCGCGTAGCCGATCGCGCCGATCACGAGGATGAGCCCGGCGCCCACGGCGACGAGCGGCCACGGGCTCTTCGAGGGGACCTCCACCTCCGCGGTCGGCTCGCGGCGGGGGGGGGGTGCGAGGTCCTCCTTGCTGTCGACCTGCTCGGTGGCGGCGCGACCGATGAGCTCGCGGTGCTCGATCACCGCGCCCTCGCCGCCCGCGATCACCTGTGCGAGCGCCGCGAGCTCGTCCGGCACGTCGGGCGCGGCCGCCTTCAGCGCGGCCTCGAGCTCGGCCATCGTCGCGAAGCGGTCGCCCGGCTTCTTCGCGAGCGCCTTGAGCACCACCGCGTCGAGCGCGTCCGGGAAGTACACGTTCGGGTTCGTCGCGCGCATCGAGGGCGGATCCTCGTTCCCGTGCTTCCAGAGGAGCTCGAAGTAGTTGCGGCCTTCGAAGGGGGGCGTGCCCGCGATCATCTCGTAGAGCATCACGCCGAGCGCGTACACGTCGACGCGCCGATCGATGTCGGTCTCGCCGCGCGCCTGCTCGGGCGACATGTAGAGCGGCGTGCCCACGAGCTGGCCGGTCTTCGTCATCCGGACCTGCTCGGCCTCGGCCTTCTTCACCTTCGAGATCCCGAAGTCGAGGATCTTCACGACGGTGCGGCCGCGGCGCTCCGTCAAGAAGACGTTCTCGGGCTTCAGGTCGCGGTGGACGATCCCGTGCTCGTGCGCGGCGTGGAGCGCGCGGCAGATCTGGAACGCGATCGGGAGCGCGTGGTGGAGCGGGAGGGGGCCGCGGCCGAGCGTGTCGGCGAGGCTCTCCCCCTTGAGGAACTCCATCACGATGTAGACCGCGCCCGCCTCGGTGCGATCGAAGTTGACGACGTCGACGATGTTCTCGTGATCGATGTTCGCCGCCGCCATCGCCTCCTGCTTGAGCCGATCGACCGCGTTGTTCTTGCCGGCGACGGACTCGACGAGGACCTTGATCGCGAAGCGCTTCTCGAGGTGGACGTGGCGGGCGGCGTAGACCGAGCCCATCCCGCCCTCGCCGATCTTCTCCTCGATGACGTAGACGTTGCTCAGCGTGCGGCCGATCCAGGGGTCGACCGCCTCGGGCTCGGGGTCCTTCTCCACGGGAAAGCCGGGCTTCACGTGAGGTGTGTCACGCACGTCGGCGGGCCCGATGGCCGTGCCGGAGACGTCCACTTCGTCGAGCGTTTCCTTCATCCAAACGCCGCCGACATCGTATACACGGAGCGGCCGGTGTGCAGCCTTCGCGGCTTCCTGCGGCCCGCCGGGTATGCTAGCCCCATCCCCCATGAGCCTGTTCGAGTTCACCGAGGAGGTCCACGAGCTGGCCGACGGGAGGATCAAGCTCCCGAAGGGCAAGGACCGCCCGATCCGCATCCAGGTCTACAAGAACCTGTTCCTGGAGAAGTGGTTCGCGCAGGCGCACCCGATCACGCCGGGCCTCTGGTTCGGCTGGATCGTCGCGTACGGGCTCTACGTCGCGCTCACCGGGCTCACGTGGTGGACGGGGCTCCTCGCGTTCGCGATCGGGGTGGTGATCACCTCGCTCATCGAGTACTGCCTGCACCGCTTCGCGTTCCACTTCGTGCCCACGAGCCAGGCGGGGCGCCTCAACCACTTCATCCTGCACGGCTACCACCACGAGTTCCCGAACGACCCGATGCGGCTCGTGCTCCCGCCGATCGGGATCTGGCCCATCGCGGTGGTGGTGGGCGTCGTGTACTGGCTCGCCTTCGGCCCGTACTTCTGGCCGATCTACGGCGGGACCGCGCTCGGCTACATCCTCTACGACTGGCTCCACTACTACACGCACCACTTCAACCCCAAGGGTGGGCCGGGCAAGTGGCTGAAGCGCTACCACATGCTCCACCACTTCGACTCGCCGCATCACCGCTTCGGGATCACCTCGCCGCTCTGGGACCTCGTCTTCGGCACGTTCATGCCGCTCGAGCGGTCGTGGCGGAAGCAGGAGCGCGAGAAGGCGGCGGCGGCGAGCGGCGAGGCGTCGTGAGGCTCGCGATCGTCCTCTTCGCCGCGCTCGCCGCGGGGTGCGCCGGCTCGATGCCCGTCCCGTGCGGCAGCACGAGCTGCAGCGCGGGGCAGCAGTGCTGCACCGAGTGCGGCGGGGCGCAGCGGTGCATGGACTCGTGCGGGATCCCGATGTGCGCCGACGCCGGCGGCGCGGGGACCGACGGGGGCGGCGCGGGGACCGACGCGGGCGGCTCCGGCACGGACGCGGGTGGCTCTGGCACGGACGCGGGCGGCGCGGGGACGGACGCGGGCGGCTCCGACGCGGGCGGCTCGGGGACCGACGCGGGCGGCTCGGGGACGGACGCCGGTGGCTCGGGGACGGACGCGGGCGGCTCGGGCGCCGACGCGGGCCCGCGCCCGCCGTGCCCGCCGGGCGAGTGCTACGTGCGCGCCGGCGGTGACTGCGAGCTGCCGACCGGTCCGACCGGCAACGCGTGTTGCGAGTGTACGGACTCGGTCTGCACGGTACCGTGCCGCTGCCTCGCCGCCGAGGCTCCGATCGCCACGCCCTCGGGCGAGGTGGCGGTGAGCGAGCTCGGCGTCGGCGACCTGGTGTACACGGTCCACGAGGACGCGGTCGTGGTGGCGCCGATCGTCGCCGTGCGGCGCGTCCCCGTGACCGACCACGTCGTCGTGCGCGTGCGGCTCGCGGGCGGCGCGACGTTCCGCGCGAGCCCCATCCACCCGACGGCGGACGGCCGCACCTTCGCCGATCTGTCCGCGGGCGACGCGCTCGACGGGGTCGCGATCCTCGACGCCGAGCTCGAGCCCTACGAGGGCGCGTTCACGCACGACATCCTCCCCGCGTCCGACACCGGCGACTACTTCATCGGCGGCGTGCGCGTGGCCAGCACGCTCCGTCCCTGACGTACACGTGCTCGTACGGGGTCGTGCACGTACGTCGTAGACGTGCTCGTACGTACTCGTGCTCGCACACGTGCGGCTTCCAAGGAGGTCGCCGTTCCAAGGAGGTCGCCGTTCCAAGGAGGTCGCCGGCTCCAAGGCCAGGTTTCAAGGGAGGCGGTAGCCAGGCGGCTTGGTTCCAAGGGCTTGGCGCGGACTCCGCACGAGGTCCTTGGAATTCGCGCGGGGCGCCTCCGAAGCCCGCTGCGCGGTCTTCTGCGGCGGCTCCGCGAGCCCGCTGCGCGGTCTCGCTACGCACGCGTCGAGCCCCCTTCGGGGTCTCGCCGCGGCGGGCCGAGCCCCTGCGGGTCTCGGCCCGAGCGCTGGCGCGCCTCAGGCGCGGAAGCCGCATGCAACCAGTAGCGCCCGTTCGATCTCGTGCCAGCGCCCATCGTCCAGCGTCGTGATGAGCGCGCCAAGCTGGGTGACCTTCGCGACGCTCACGTGGTCGAGGTTGATCGCGCACCGCTCGGGCATGTCGTCTTCATGTCCGAGGTGACGCGCGGGCCCCCCGGCGCGAGGCGCGCCGGGGTCGTCGCGGCAGGGGCGATGCCTGGCGTGCCGAGGGTCGGACCCTGCGACGCGAGCCACCCCAACCTGCCTTCGCCAGGATCGCATGCCGGCGATCCCAGGATCGCGAGGCTCGATCGCCAGGGGTCGACGTCCCCGACCTCAGACGTTCCGAAGAACCCACGAATTCGTGGGGCTTCATGGCAATTCGAAGCCCGCCTCGCGCGAAAATTCGCTGGACTCGACGCGCGAGTCGCGCGGATTCTCGTCGTGGGAGGGATCCATGGCGAAGAAGAAGGCGAAGACGGCGAAGAAGGCCGCGAAGAAGAAGACCTCGCGCGCGAGCAAGCCCGCGGCGCCGCGCCGGAGCGCGGCGGCCAAGGCCCCGCGGCGCAAGCCCCGCGAGGCTCTCGACGAGATCATCGCGGGGGCGCGCCACGCGGGGGCGCGCGGCGCGCGCCCGGGCCCCCGGCCCCGCCACACGCCC
>JAYRVK010000969.1:0-9974 GCA_041918555.1 Sandaracinaceae bacterium | reverse complement strand
CGGAGTGTAGACGGGTACCCAGAACTGGATCGGCGCGAGCGGCTCCACGCTCGCGACGGCGTCGTTCATCCCGCCTGCTCCCCACCGGCTCGGCGAGGTGCTCTCGAACCTCGAATCGTTCCTCCACGACGACGAGCTTCCGCCGCTCGTCCATGCGGCCGTCGCGCACGCGCAATTCGAGACGATCCACCCGTTCCTCGACGGCAATGGTCGTGTCGGGCGGCTCCTCATCACGTTCCTCCTCTGCCATCGCGGTGTGGTCGCGCAGCCGCTCCTCTACCTGAGCCACTACCTCAAGCAGCACCGCACCGAGTACTACGACCGGCTCCAGGCCGTCCGCCTCGAGGGTCGCTGGGAGGAGTGGGTGGCCTTCTTCCTCCGCGGCGTCGCCGACGTCGCGCGGTCCGCATCGGACACGGCGAGGAAGATCATCGCGCTCCGCGCCGAGAAGCAAGGCCTGCTCGCCTCCGAACGCAAGAGCCGCGGCAACCTCGTGCGCGCGCTCGACGTCCTCTTCCAGCAGCCCATCGTCACCGTGCGCCGAATCGAGGAGCGTCTCGACGTGACGTTCGCGACCGCGAACGCGATCGCCGCTCGCCTCGTCGAGCTCGGCGTCCTCCGCGAGAGCACGGGCTTCGCACGCAACCGGCGCTTCGTCTTCGACCCGTACCTCGCCCTGTTCGAGACCTAAGCTCAGGCGCTGCGCTCGCTGCGCCACAGGAGGTACGCGCCGAGCGCAAGCGGAGGCCTGGCACGATGGCGCCGGGTGGGCGTAGGCTGGTCGCAGGCACCGAGGTCGCAGGGGGTGGGAAGTGCACAGTCGAGCCGCAACCGATCATCGTGAGCGCGCCTGGGCGCGCCGCTGGCGCGCCCCCTGGGGGGGGGGGGGGTAGGTCTCCTCGCGCTGCTCGTCACCACCGCCGGGTGTTCGACTGCCGGGGAGGAGCCGAGGTCGCTGTCGTCGGCGCTGAACGAGCGTGACGCCGCGCCGGGCGTGAGCTCCGACGCTCCGATCGTCGAGATGCCTCCCCCGCCGGGCCTCCTCTCGTTCTGGGGGCAGGCGCTGGCGACCACTACCGGGGTCCCGACCCACGTGGCCAACGGCTCGACCCGGGACCTCGAGATGCTCGTTTTGAGCAACTGAAGGCGTTCGCGATGCAACCGCGGCGATACATCGTCCTCCTGCTGCTGGGTCTGGGAGCGCTGAGCGAGTCCTGCAGTAGGCTGAATCCGTCGGACGGAGGCGTCACGTGCGACGTCCCGGTCGAGGAGTGCTCGACCGGGTTTCTGCACGGTGTGTGCGGCGAGGGTGATGCGCCCGTGCTGGCGTGCGGTACCTCGACGTGCCGATGGTACGTCGGGGGATGTCCGGCGGGGCTGCAGCCCTCTGATTGCCCCGTTGAGAACCCGTGTTGCCACTCGAGCCCCGATGGACCCTGGCCGTTTGCCGTTCCTTCTCCCGACGGAGCCGACAGCAGGATCCTCTCCCACCTGGCCGCGATGGGTGGAGAGGTCGTGACTCCTACGTCACCGTCAGTTTCGATCACGATCGATCCATCGGTGATCGAGCATTCACCCGTGTTGCTGACGTGCAGCGAGGGAAACCCGGTGATGCTCTGCCGCGAGAGCGGTCCCATCTTCGCGCGTCGAGTGGGTGGCGGCACGACGGTCGTTCGGTTCGCCGTCGATGGAGACCACAACGGCTACTGGGTCTGGCTCGAGCTCCTCGAGCACGATGGCGAGCTCTACGCCCGAGCCTTCGAGAAGTCCGAGTCGGACACGAGCTCCACGGGCCATCCGACGCGCTGCCCCGACGATCGACGCGTGTTCACGGGCGGCTCCCTGGTCCTGAACACGCGCAACATCGCCTCCGAGGCGCCGCTCCACGGCGTGCTCGACCTGACGCAGGCCGACGCCCACTCGCTCCGGATCGAGTTCTGAGCGCTACCGCCGGATCTGCGCCTCGGCGCTCGCGGCGTTACCGCCCGCGTCCGTCGCGCGGACGGACACCACGTGGACGCCGGGCGCGAGCGCCGACAGATCCACCTCGAAGCGCTCGGTCGCGCCGTCGAAGAGGTCGTCCTCGGGGAAGAACGCGATCCAGTCGCCGCCGTCGACCGCGTACTCGAGGCGCGCGATCGGCCCGAGGCCGTCGACCGCGCGGCCGCTGAGCCGACTCCCCGCGAAGCGCAGCTCCTCGACGCGCGGGGCGTGGTTGTCCACGCGGATCGGCTCGCTGTCGCGCTGGTCCCGCAGCACCAGCGCGTTCGGGTTGTCGAGCTCGTCCGAGGCCTCGACCCGCACCACGTACCAGCCGTCCGCGATCGCCTCGGTCTGCCAGTCGTAGCTCGCGGCCGTCAGCACGTTGTCCGAGCGCAGCATCTCGCGCCAGATCTGCTGGCCCTCTTGCCGGTAGCGCACGCGGTAGCGGAGGCGGTCGCCGTCGGGGTTCTCGACGGTCCACGCGAGCTTGTACGTCGTCGAGGGCTCGGGGAGCTCCGCCTGCCGCTCGGCGCGCATGCGATCCGTGGCGGCCTTGTTCGGGCCCTCGAGCCGCACCTCGGTGACGTACGCGCGCTGGTTCTGCGGGAGGAAGTAGATCGTCACCGCGCGGAGCACCGCGTCCGGGTCGCGGGTGAAGCGCGCGCGCACTTGCAGATAGCGCGCGGCGACCGAGCGGATCGGGCCGCTCGCGGTCAGCTCCGCCGACCACTCGCTCCACGTCTCGTCGGGCTCCGCGGTGTTGCCGCTGCGCGTCTGCAAGACGAGTTGTCCATCGCCGCGCCAGTCGAGCTGGCCCCAGCGCGCGACGAAGCGCGCGTCGAGCACCTTGCTGTTCCAGGTCGCGTCGCGCGGCCGGCCATCGGTCACGCGGTAGAGCGCCGCGCCGTCGCCCGTCACGAAGTACGCGGGCGCGGTGCCGCCGAACGAGACGTCGAGGACCTGGCGCTCGTCGACGTCGATCCACGTCGTCGTCGTGCGGTCCGCGTTCACGCGCACGACGCGCCCCTCCGCCCCCGTGCCGGCGACGATCGACCCGTCGTCGAGGAACGCGAGGCTCGTCACGTGGCCCTCGTCTTGCGCGAAGAGGCGCTCGGCGCGGCCGTCGGTCCCGACCCGCCAGATCCGGCCCTTGCCGGGGCGCGGGCGCGGCGCGCGCGTGGTCGGGCCGACGGGCGTCTTCGCGTGCGAGGGCATCACCGCGGGCGGCTCCGGGAACTCGTTCGCGCCGACCGCGAGCACGCCGTCGCGCAGCGCGAGCGCGGTGATCTCGTTGCCCTCGAAGTCGTGCACGACGGTGACCCGCGTGCCCTCGATCCGGACGACGAGCGCGTCGTCGCTGGTCCCCGCGTAGAGCGCGCCGCCCGGGGCGAGCGCGAGGCTCATCACGTGGCTCGCCGTGGAGTCCCAGCGGATCGTGGCGCGGCCGCCCGGCTCGATCGCGTAGACGCGGCCCTCGGGCCCCGTCGCTGCATAGAGCACGTTTCGTTGTCCATCCCACGCGAGGTCCCACACGTGCTCGACGCCGTCGGGGCGCGCGACCTCCGCGACCGTGCCGTCCGGCGCGACCCGATAGATGCGGCCCTCGGGGAGCGTGCCGGCGTAGAGCGCGCCGTTCTCGCCGAAGGCCAGCGCGGCCACGAGGAGCTGGCCGGTCTCCGCGAAGAGCTCCGCGGTCGTGCCCCGGACCCGGTAGATCTTCCCGTCGTTGCCGGTCCCGAGGTAGAGCGCGCCGTCGCTCCCGCGCGCGCTCGAGTACACGAGCGCGACCTCGTCGGGCAGCGCGACGCGCTCTATCTCTGGGCCGATCGTGACGCGGCCGTCCGAGTGGACGGCGGTGCGCTCGAGCTCGCCCGCGGCGAGGATCGCCGCGTCGTCGAGCACGAAGCGCTCGGTGGTGGTCGCGAGCGCGGGGGCGATCGAGGCGAGCGCGGCCAGCGTGCTCGCGCCCGCGAGCGCGAGGGCCTTCAAGGGTCGACGGGTCAACGGGGCGTCCTCCGGACGGTGAGCTCGATGCGCGAGCCGCCCTCCACCACCGCGTCGAGCCCCACCTCGTGGCGGGCGTAGGTGACGAAGGGCCGCGCGCGATCGGCGTCGTTCGTGAGCTGGAGCGAGTCGAGGGCCGAGGGCGGGAGATCCCGCACCACGTGCCCGGGGAAGCGCAGGCCGCGCGAGGGCACGGTGAGGCTCACCACCATCGAGGTCGTCGGGTAGCGCCCGCGCACCGCTTCGAAGATCTCGTCGAGGCTGCGCGGCACCACGTGCTCGACCTCGACGGTGTGCCCGGGCACGAGATCGATCCGCACGGTCTGGCCGGCGAAGCGCGCCGGGATGCGGACCGGCACGATGCGCACCTCCTCGGCCTGCCCGTAGCGCCGGAGCACCACGCGCACCGGCACCGTGCTGTCCGGGTTCACCTCGTCGCCGGGCACCGACGCGTCGAGGATCTCCACCGTCTCGCGCGCGAAGCGCACGTCGATGTCGATCTCCACGCGCGACGCGCGCGCGACCTCGAAGCCGTTGCCGTAGATCGCCTCGAGGAGCGGGAAGAGGCGCATCGTCGCGAGCGAGAGCGGGCTCGAGGGGCCCATCCGGCTGAAGCCGCGGTCGACGACGATCTGAGGCGCGGCGCGGCCCTCCACGAACACGCGGCTCGTCGCCTCGTACATCACGTCCGAGGTGTCCGGCACCGTGGCCTTGAGCGCGTTGAGGATCGCCGCGTTCATGATCACCGGCGTCAGCACGCGGTGGCTCGCGACGTCGAAGCTCCACTCCGTGCGCGGCGCGCCCTCGACCCCGCGGATCCGCACGCGCGTCGGCACGACCACGGGGTCGATCGAGGTGTCGACGACCACGCCGGACTGCCGGTCGTGGACGAGCGTGCCGAGCGGCGCGACGGCCTCGCTGATCTTGAACGAGCGGTTCGCGCTCACGAGCACGTGGAGCACGCGGGTCAGCGCGGCCGGGAGGCTCGTCTGGCCGGAGTGGATCATCGGGTGGCCGAACGCCACGACGCGCGAGCCCTCGACGTGCGTCACGGTGCCGACCGCCGTCGAGTCCACGTCGCCGCGGACGATCTGCACGCCGATCGACCCGCCGTCGACGAAGCGGGCCGGCGCGCTCGGCGGCGGCGTGGTCCGCGCGCCGCTCCCGCCGGCCTGGAGCGTGACGAGGCCGAGCGGCGCGAGCTGCGCGTCGAGCATCCGCACGATCGCGTCGTCGAAGCCGCCGAGCAGCAGCGGCGTCGCCGCGGGCTGGAGCGTCGCGCCGTCCGGCGTCTCCACCACGCCGAGCCGCGCGCGGTGCGCGGCGAGCACCGTCGTCGCGTCGACCGGCGTGTCGCCGCGCCACGGCGGGAGCCCCGCGAGGTGATGCCCGACCGCGCGGCGCGGCGGCGCGGCGGCGAGCGGCCCGGTGCCCGCGAACGGATCGGGCCGGAGGGGCCGGCGCATCTCGGTGAGCATGATCTCGGCGGGCGTCACGCCCGCGATCGCGTCCGCGCTGAACGGCCAGCCGTACGCGTAGGCGCCGGCGAGCCGGCCTTCGAGGTAGATCGGGCTCCCGCTCATCCCGGCGACCACGTGCGCGCGATCGAGGATCGGGTGCGGCGTCCGGATCAGGATGAGGTCCTGGTCGGGCCGGAAGTTCTGGAGGACGTCGATCACCTCGACGTCGAAGCGCTCGGGCGTGGTGCCGCGGAACACCGTCAGCCCGTAGCCCGTCATGCCGGGCGTGATCTCCGAGACCGGGATGATCCCCGCGCGCGTGCCGCGCACCTGCCCGAGCGCCACCGCCGAGACCAACAGGCCCGCGAAGACGACGGCGATCGAGCCGTGACGCGCGCGAGCCATACCGTCAGGCGAGCTCGGGCTCGCCCTTCGGGAAGGAGCGCAGGAGCTCGAGGAGCGCCTCGGGCCGGAACGGCTTCGCGATCGTCGCGACCACGCCCGCGAGCCGCGCCGCGATCGCGCTCTGGCCGCCCTCGTCCTCGCTCGACATGAGGACGACGGGCGTCTCCGGGTGATCGCGCGCGATCGTCTGGGCGAGCTCGACGCCGCTCATCCCGGGGAGCGTGTCGTCGATCAGCACGAGGTCGACGGGCCACTGCTTGATGAGCTCGAGCGCGCCCTCGGCGGAGCTCGTGCCGACCACGCGGTTCCCGCGAACGGTCAGCATCCGCGCGAGGCGCCACTGGAGATCGGGGTCGTCCTCGACCACCAGCACGCCGCGCACGCGGATCGGAGGGATGGTCGCCACCGCGCGCCGCGCGCGCGCGAGCTTGCGCTGCTCGGCCACCGGCACGGGCCGCGGGGCGGCGGGGTTGGGTTCGTCGCGTAGCTCTTCGCTCATGGGCCGGAAGGGAGCACGATCCGTCTGCAACGCCCGGTCGCGAGATCGAGAGATCCTCGTGTCGGGCCGGGTCCAAGACCAACGAAGGAGGCCCCCCATTCCCCGGCGGGCGCCTCGATGATAGGGATCCTCCGGGGCCTCCGCAATCCCCGGATTCGCGTTGCGAATTGGTCGGTTGCGCCCGGACACCCGTTCGTTTCATCCTCGCGGCCGTGCGACCGCCGCCGCTCCCCCACCAGCTCGACGTGCTCGAGCGGGTGCTCGCGTCCATCGAGGGGTGGACCGCGAGCGCCGCGCCGGTGGTGGTGTTCGACCTCGACGCGACGCTCTTCGACAACCGGCCGCGCACCCTCGAGATCCTGCACGAGCTGCGCGAGGAGATCGCCGACGAGGACCCCGACATCGCGAACGCGCTCCTCGCGCTCGAGCTCGACACGATCCAGTACCTCCTCACCGACACGCTGAAGGCCTGCAACATCTACCGGGCCGACGTCGTCAAGAGCATCACGCAGTACTGGCACGAGCGCTTCTTCCGCGACGAGTACGTCGCGTGCGACGTGCCCCACGACGGCGCCCCCGAGTTCGTCCGCGCCTGCTACGAGGCCGGCGCGGTGGTCGCGTACGTGACCGGGCGCGACGTGCCCGGGATGCTCGTCGGCACGGTGGCCAAGCTCCGCGACGAGGGCTTCCCGATCGCGGTGGCGGGCACCGAGCTGTTGCTCAAGCCGGACGAGCACATGCCCGACGAGGCGTTCAAGCGGGGCGCGCTCCCCACGCTCTCGCGCGTCGGCCGCGTGGCCGCGCTGTTCGACAACGAGCCGGCCAACTGCAACCTCGGCCGCTCGCTCTTCCCGAGCGCCATGGTGGTGCAGCTCGAGACCCAGAAGGTCCCGGGCGCCCCCCCCCTCGACGACGGCGTCGAGGTGATCGCGGACTTCCGGACGGCGTAGGCCATGGCCGCCCCGACGACCTCGCCCGCGATCGCGCACACGCCCGCGTTCCGCACCCGGCGCTTCCTGAACTGGTTCCCGCTCGGCCTCGCGTACGCGCTCCTCTACATGGGGCGCTACAACCTGACCGTCGCGAAGAACTCGCTCGGCGAGCTGATGACGAAGGAGGACTTCGGGATCATCTTCGGCGCCGGCACCGTCACCTACGCGTTCGCGTTCCTCCTCAACGGCCCGCTCGTCGATCGCATCGGCGGCCGCAAGGGCATGCTCATCGGGGTCGGCGGCGCGCTCCTCGCGAACGCCGCGATGGGCGTCTACCTCCAGACCATCCTCGCGAGCGGCCACGCCGACGAGGCGCCGCTCCGGCTCGTGTTCGGCGCGCTCTACGCCGTGAACATGTACTTCCAGAGCTACGGCGCCGTCTCGATCGTCAAGGTCAACGCGCACTGGTTCCACGTGTCCGAGCGCGGCGGCTTCTCGGGGATCTTCGGGACGATGATCTCGAGCGGGATCTTCCTCGCGTTCACGGTGAACGAGTGGGTGCTCGATCTCGCCGAGCACTTCCTGCCCGACACCTCCGACGCTTCGCGCGCCTGGGTCGTGTTCGCGTTCCCGGCCGTGGTGCTGCTGATCATCTGGATCGTGGAAGTCTTCTTGCTCCGTGACCGCCCCGGCGAGGCCGGCCAGGAGGACTTCGACACCGGCGACGCGTCGAGCGGGGACGCCGACGACGAGCCCGTCCCGACGCTCCAGCTCTTCAAGAAGATCCTCACCAACCCCGTCATCCTCACCGTCGCGCTGATCGAGTTCTGCACGGGCGTGCTGCGCAACGGCGTGATGCACTGGTTCCCGATCTACGCGAAGGAGATCTGGGTCCTCCCGGGCGAGCACATGCTCCGCTACGGCTCGTGGGAGAACCTCTGGCTCGTCGTCGGGTGCTTCGCGGTCGCGACCGTGAGCGCGATCCTCGCGCGGTACGCGAAGGGCCCCCGACGCGGGTACCTGATCGTGTTCGGCGCGCTCGCCTTCCTCGTCCCGTTCTTCCAGGGCGGCTGGGGCGGCCTGCTCTTCGTCGCGGGCGTGATCGGCGGGAACGTCGCCGGCTGGGTCTCGGACCTCTTCTTCCAGAGCCGGCGCGGCCCCGCGGCCGGCGGCCTCTACGGGTTCCTCACGCTCTGCACGATCGCGATGGTGTTCAGCCTCTCGCCGCCACAGAACGTGGTCACCGCAGCCGAGGCGGGCAGCGGGCTCGAGGTCGGGGATCGCATCCTCGCGATCGCGGGCGTCGACGACATCGAGGGCTGGGCCGACGTTCGCGACGCGGTCGCGTGCTGGGAGCCGACGTGCGTCGAGAGCCGGTGGGACGCGGAGGCGTGCGCGTGCTCGACGCGCGAGGGCCTCGCGGCGCGCCCGGCGATCGCGGAGGGCCGCCCGATCCCCGCGACGATCGAGCGCGACGGCGCGCGGCGCGACGTGGAGCTCCCCGACCCCTCGGCGAGCCAGCGCGCGGGCGACCTGCGCCTCCTCGACGCGCAGCCCGCGCTGCCGATCAACCCGTGGATCCTCGGCGTGCTCATGTTCTTGATGAGCCTCTGCGTCATCGGGACGCACGGCGTCTTGTCGGGCACCGCGACCATGGACTTCGGCGGCCGCAAGGGCGCGGCCACCGCGGTCGGGGTGATCGACGGCTTCGTCTACCTCGGCACCGGCCTGCAGAGCTTCGCGCTCGGCTACCTCACGACAGAGGACTGGGCGTACTGGCCGTGGTTCCTCGTGCCGTTCGCGGGGATCGGGTTCCTGCTCACGCTGCGGATCTGGAACGCCAAGCCCAAGGGCAAGGGCGGCCACTGACGATCGGGGTTTCCAAGGAGGGAACGCGCGTCGCGATCGCGCTTCTGTTGCCCCGGCGCGTTGGCTAGCATCGTCGGCCCATGCGTCCCTCGACCCTGCGGCGCGATCTCGCGGCCCACGCCGGTGCCCGGCTCCGCGGCGGCGAGATCGGGGCCGACGGGGTCATGCGCTGCGCCTGCGACGGCGCTCCGTCGCTCGACGCGGTGCGGCGCGCCCCGGGCGTGGCCGCGGCGCGCGTGGAGGACGGAGCGCTCGTGCTCGAGCTCGACGGCCGCTGGCTCGCCGCGCGCGTCGACGCGCTGCTCGCCGATCCGCGCGACGGCGTGCCGAGCGCCGACGACGCGTGGGAGCGCTACGTGCTGGTCAGCGAGGCGCTCCCGCTCGGCGAGACCCCGGACGGCGCGGTGCTCGCCGCCGCGGCGCGGCTCGACGCGCTGGCGCGCGTGCTCCGGTTCGCGGGCCACGTCGTCTGTCTCGATCACGGGGCACGGCACCCGCTCCGCCGCGCGGGCGAGCTCGCCCTGGCGCTCGAGCCGCTCGCCGACGCGGCCGCGCACGCCGCCCGGCTCGCGCGCGCGGAGCCGGAGGCGGTCGCGCGATGGCATCGGCTCCGCGACGCGACCGACCGCGCCCTCGACGAGGCGCTCCGCCGCTACGCGATCGAGCGCGACGAGCCCTACGGCATGGGCACGCACCCCGAGCTCGTGCGCGAGACCCTCGCGCGGCTCGAGGAGGACGGACGGCTCGAGCTCGACGGCGCGGGCACGCTCCGGCTCGCGGGCCACGTGCTGCGCGCCGCCGACGGCGCCTTCACGCCGCTCG
>JAYRVK010000968.1:0-5926 GCA_041918555.1 Sandaracinaceae bacterium | reverse complement strand
GCGGATGCCGTCCTGGAGCTGGCGGAGATCTTCGCGGGCGGAGTCGCGGGCGGCGCGTGCCTCCTCCGCCTGCGCCTCGCCGTTGAGCACGTCGTGCGGCGACCACTGGACCACCGCGCTCACGTCCCAGCTCTCCCGGAACTCCTCGGTCTGCGGGAACACCCGGTTGTTCGGGTTCGCCACGTCGAGGTTGGCCTGGACGAGGAGGTGCGGGTAGCGGCTGCCCTCCGCGGCGTCGACCGCGTGGCCCGCCGCCTCGATGATGTGGCGCACCGCGCGGAGGTCGTCACGCTGCGCGAGCGCGCGCTCGACGAGCTGGTCGACCGTGCCCTCGATCGGCGCGACCGCGGCGAGCACGTCCTCGCCGACCGCGATCTCGGTCGCGGGCTCGAGGTGCATCATCGTGCGGAGGGCGGTCCCCGCGAGGCGCACGCCGGCCTCCGCGCGGACGACCGCGACCCGCGCCGCGGCGAGCTGCGCTCGGATGCGGAGCTCGTCGACGCGCGCGGCGGTGCCCGCCTCCACGAATGCCTGCACCTGCGCGTGCCGCGACTCCGCCTGCGACGACGAGGTTCGCGCGATCGCGAGGGCGCCGCGCGCGCGGGCGTATTGGTAGAACGACTCACGCGCCGAGAGCCCCACGTCGAGCTGCGACACGCGGACCTGCAGACGCGACGCCGCCTCGCGCGAGCGCGCGCTCTCGTAGGCGGGCAGGATCGAGAGGAACGCGTCGGTGACCGGGTAGCTCAGCGACGCCTGGAACGCGAACTGGTTGAGGAGGACCGGGAAGCGGTAGCTCGCGAACGCCGCCTGGGACTCGAGGCTCTGCTGCCAGAGGAACCGCGCGTCCGGGTCGTCGACTCCCGCCACGAGGGCCGGGATGGTGGCCGGGTCGATGGACGGACCCGTGGTGAGGCTCCCGTTCTGGATCTCACTCAGCCGCGTGTAGCGGAGCGAGACCGAGAGCTGCGGGACGAACGCGACCATCGCGCGGAACGCGCCGGCGCTCGCCTGTCGCTGCGCGGCGCGCGCGCGCTCGACGCCGGGGGCGGTCTCGATCGCGAGGCGGGCCGCCTCGTCCGCGGTCAGCCCTCGCCCCTCGCCCCGCAGGACGGACACGAGATCCATGGCCTCGGGCGGATCCGCGGGCGGCGCGGGGAGGGAGGAGCCCTCCGGGACTGGAGAGTCCAGCGCCTGACCGGCGGCGACCGCGGGCAGCAGGAGGACGGCCAACGAAAGTGAGACCAGCGGTCGAAAAACACGCATGCGCCCCATTTGGGCGTGTCGAGGGGAACGGTCAAGCGGGTGCCCGAAGTTTGATCGTCTCCTCGAGCGTGGTAGGTGATTGCCCATGAGCTCCGTGAACGTCGCGATCCTCGGTGCCACCGGCGTGGTGGGCCGGGAGATGTTGAAGGTCCTCGAAGCGCGGGAGGTCCCCGTCGGCCGCCTCGCGCTGCTCGCCTCGCCGCGGAGCGCCGGCACGACGCTCACGTTCCGTGGGGCGGAGCACCGCGTCGAGGCGGTGACCGAGGCGGCCTTCGAAGGCATCGACGTCGCGCTCTTCTCGGCCGGCGCGGGGACGAGCCGGGAGTGGGCTCCGCGCGCCGCGGCCCGCGGAGCGGTGGTAGTCGACAACTCGAGCGCCTGGCGCATGGACGACGCGGTCCCCCTCGTGGTGCCGGAGGTGAACGCGGACGCCGCGAAGCAGCGCCCCCGCGGGATCATCGCGAACCCCAATTGCTCCACGATCCAGCTCGTGGTCGCGCTCGCGCCCCTGCACCGCGTGAACCGCGTGCGCCGGGTCGTCGTGGCGACCTATCAGGCGATCAGCGGGGCCGGCGCCAACGCGGTGCGGGCCTTCGAGGCGCAGGCCCGCGCGCTCGTCGAGGGGCAGACCCCGGAGCCGGGCCCGCTGTCGGGGCAGCTCGCGGGGAACCTCCTCATGCACTGGAAGCGCGACGAGCCCAGCGGGTATCAAGAGGAGGAGCTCAAGATGGTCCACGAGACGCGCAAGATCCTCGGTGACCCCGAGATCCGCGTGTCCCCGACCACCGTGCGCGTCCCCGTCGTCAACGCGCACTCCGAGGCGGTGACGATCGAGCTCGAGGCACCGATGAGCGCGGCCGAGGCGCGCGCGCTCCTGCTCGCTGCGCCCGGGGTCGAGGTCGTCGACGACTTCGCGCGCGGCGTGTACCCGCAGCCGCTCGCGGCGACGGGGCGCGACCCGGTCTACGTGGGGCGCATCCGCGAGGACGTGGGGAACCCGGGCGGGCTCCAGATGTGGGTCGTCGCGGACAACCTCCGCAAGGGCGCGGCCCTGAACGCCGTGCAGATCGCCGAGACGCTCGATTGACGATTTGTCGCGGCGGGCTATGCGTTCCCGCCGTGCGTGTCAGAATGGCCGGCGCGCGTCGGGCTTCCTTCGCCACGCGCTCGAGGGTACGCCACTTGCCTTGCATCTCGCACATGCGAACGCTCACGCTCGCCCTGATCTTTGTGCTCGCGTCAGCCCCCGCGGTCGCGCAGGACATCCAGGTCACCATCCGCAGCATGGAGGGCCGCACCAGCGTCGACCTCGCCGACCTCGCGACGACGAGCGCGGTTCCCATCAGCCAGTCGGAGTGCAACGCGGACGCGCTGATCGAGTTCCGGTTCACCCAGATCGACAGCGCGCGCTCGCAGCTCCACCTCTACTACGGCGCGATGTGCGAGACGGTCTCGGTGCGCACGGACACGACCGACACGAGCTGCAACGACCTCGAGCTCGAGTACGCGATCGACATGAACACGCAGGTCGATCAGTCGATCCCGGTGTCGAGCCTGATCGACTGCACCGCGGGGAGCTCGGGGACGCGGACGATCTACGTGCTCGCGATCGACAACGAGACCTCCGAGGTGACGGGCGCGGGCCAGAAGGTGAGCTTCCCGATCGCGTTCGACTTCCAAGGCCCCTCGGCGCCGAGCGGGCTCACGATCAGCGACGGCGAGACCGCGATGACGCTGAGCTGGGAGCCCTCGAGCGACCAGATCACGGAGTACGAGGTGTACTTCGTCGAGAACGGCTGCTCCGGCGGCGCGGTGACGACGACGGCCTTCGACGACCCCGCCAACCCGACGGTCGCGGTCTACACGACGATCGAGGGCACGACGAGCAGCGCGTCGGTGGAGTTCCCCGACGGGCTCGCCGTAGGGAGCGAGCACGCGGTCGCGATCCGCGGGGTCGACAACGCGGGCAACGCGGGCAACCTCTCGACGCCGCAGTGCGTGACCATCGTCGACGTCCAGACGTTCTGGGACGCCTACTGCGGCGGCGGCGGCGGCGGGGAAGCGTGCACCTCGAGCTGCGCGGCCTCGCCGGCCTCGCGCGGCGCCGACCGCGGCGCCTGGCTCGCCCTCGCGGCGCTCGCCGCGGGCCTCTTGGTCCGCCGGAGGATGCGATGAAGCGCGCAATCTTCGTTGCAGTCGCGATCGTCCTCGGCGCGGCGGCGCCGGCCGCCGCCGACATCGACGACTGGACCGACGTGCCGGAGTACACGAGCAGCCCGGAGCACTTCGGGCTCGAGCTGCGCATCGGCATGTACCTGCCCGAGGGGCTCGGCGACACGTTCTTCAGCTCGGCGTACTTCGGCGGGGACGCGGGCCCGCACCTCAGCGCCGAGGTCCACTACTTCCCCACGCGCATCGACTATCTCGGCCTCGTCGGCTTCGGCCTCGGCATGGGCTGGTCGCAGTGGGACACGAACCGCCCGGGCGGCGGCTCCGTGGACACCGAGCGCAACGTCTTCGAGATCCTCGTGATCGAGCCGATGGTGGTGTGGCGCTTCGACACCCTCGCGCGGGTGGCCGGGGTCCCGATCGTGATCACCCCGAAGTTCGGCTGGGACTTCGCGCACTGGCTGACGAGCCCGGGGAGCGCCGACAACCCCTCGCCGCAGGGCTGGAGCACGGGGCCGCGGTTCGCCGGGAAGCTCTCGCTCGAGCTCGACTTCCTCGAGCCGCGCGCGGCCCGGCAGCTCGATGAGGAGTGGGGCATCAACCACTCGGAGATCTTCGTCGAGTTCCACTACTCGATGGCGGGGCAGATCGTCTCCGGCGAGCTGCCGATCCACGGCTGGGGCTGGGCCGCCGGCCTCGGCTTCACCTTCTGAGCGGTGCACGGCGTCCGGATCGTCGTCGCGTACGACGGCACCGGCTTCGCCGGCTGGCAGCGTCAACCCGGCTTGCGCACCGTGCAGGTCGAGCTCGAGGCCGCCGCCGCCGCGCTCGCCGGCGCCGAGGTCACGGTGCGCGGCGCGAGCCGCACGGACAGCGGCGTCCACGCGCTCGGCCAGCTCGCGGCGTTCGACAGCCCGCGCGAGATCCCCGCGCACGGGTGGCTGCGGGGGCTGAACGGCAGGCTGGCGCCGGACGTGGCGGTCGTGTCGGCCGAGGCCTGCGAGGCGGGCTTCGAGCCCCGCTACGCGGCGCGCGCGAAGACCTACCGCTACCTGCTCCACCTCGGGCCGGTGCGCGACCCGCTCCTCAGGGATCGCGTATGGCACCTCGGGCCGCGGCGCGCCCGCGCGACGGGCGTCCGGGCGAGCGACCCCGCCGAGTGGCTCGACCTCGCGGCGATGCGCGCGGCGACCGCGGAGCTCGTCGGTACGCACGACTTCCGCGCGTTCAAGACCGCGTCGGATCCCCGCGAACAGACCGTGCGCACGCTGTCGCGGGTCGAGGTGATCGAGGGCTTCGGAGGACGCAACGATCTTTGCGCGATCGAGATCCGTGGGGACGCGTTCATGCACAACATGGTGCGCATCCTCGCGGGGACGCTCGTCGAGGTCGGCCGCGGGAGGATGACGGCCGCGGAGCTGCGCGACGTCATCGCGCGGGGCGAGCGCGCGGGGGCCGGCGAGACCGCGCCGCCGGAGGGTCTCTACCTCGTGCGGGTCGAGCTCGGCCCGTAGGCCTCACGCGCCCGAGCGGTCCGGCGCGGCGGGGAGCGCGGCCAGCTCGCAGATGCGGGCGTGGGTGAGCGCGACGAGCTCATCGATGGTTCGACCCGCCGGGTCGAGCGGCTCGCCGATGTGCACGTCGCAGCGGCCCGAGTGGAGGGCGAGGCCGTGCTTGGGGAGGATGTCCGCGGTCCCGCGCAGGCCGATCGGCACGATCGGGACGGCCGCGAGCCGCGCGAGGTGGAAGCCGCCCTTCTTGAACGGCATCACCTCGCGACGGCGGCTGCGCGTGCCCTCGGGGAAGATCACGATGGTGGCGCCGCCCCGGATCGCGGCCGCGGCCTCCTCGATCGCGGCGACCGCCCGCGCGTGCTCGCCGCGCTCGACGAAGACGTGCCCACCCGCCGCCATCGCGCGGCCGAACACCGGGATCCGGCGCAGCTCGGCCTTGGCGAGGAAGCCGGGGACCATCGGGAGCGCTTCGAAGAGCGCCACGATGTCGACGTGGCTCTGGTGGTTCGCCATGAGCACGTAGGGCCGGTCGGGATCGAGGCGCTCGACGCCGTGCGTCACCACGTCGATGCCGGTCCCGCGCGCGACCCAGCGCGCCCAGGCGCGCTCTTGGCGGTGCAAGCGCGCGGGGTCGCTCCCGAGGAGCTGCCCCGCGAGCACCCCGCCGCTCATCGCCCCGGTGAGGCCGCTCGTCCAGCAGAAGTTGAAGACCGCGCGCAGGGTCATCGCCACGCAGGAGGTACACGCTCGACGCTCGGAGGTCGAGGCGCTACATGGGTCCGATGCGTCATTCGTGGGCCGTCGGGGCGCTCGTCCTGCTCGCCGCCTCGGGGGCGCGGGCGCAGGATGGCGCGGTCGAGGAGACCGACGCAGAGGCGGAGACCGTCGAGGGCGCGGGCACCGAACGCGCCGGGACGAGCACGAGCACGGACGCGCAGCAGGGCTCGGCGCCGAAGGTGGCGGTGATCGTCGTGGGC
>JAYRVK010000967.1:0-3755 GCA_041918555.1 Sandaracinaceae bacterium | reverse complement strand
GGGCCGGCGCGGCGGCGGCGGCGGGCTCTTCGTCGAGCTCCTCGTGGACCCGGAGCTCGCGGCGGGGATCGGCGCGGGCGCGCCCGCGTTCACGGCGACGGCCCGCTACGTGGACGCGCAGTCGGGCGAGGCGGTCGAGCAGACGCTCGCGGTGACGAACGGCCTCGCGCCGGGCGCCAACCCGAGCGGGATGTTCCCGCACTTCTCCGACCCGCTGCGCGGCAAGGCCTTCATGATGCTCAACATGTACCTGTCGCTGCGCACGACGGTCGAGCTCTACCACGGCGGCGACTGCGCCCAGGCGCTCGGGATCGTGCCCGCGATGCAGCTCACCTACGACGGCTGGCAGGCCGAGTACGACGACCCGGACATCACCGCGGACTGGGCGCTCCTCTCGGCCTTGTCCGCCAACGTCCGGGCCGTCTGCTCGGACGTCGCGCCGGTCGCGCCGGTCGCGCCGATGTCGTGTTTCTACGACTGAGCTGCGTCGGTTGACTTGCGCGAGGGCGGGTCGCAAGGTCCGCCCTCGATGCGTTGGCTCGGCGAAGTCCGGACGGCCGTGGACGCGCGGCTCGCGCAGTACCTCGACGAGAAGCGGCATGCGTCGAGCGCCCTCGCCCCCGAGGCCGCCGAGCTCGTCGACGCGGTCCGCGCGCTCACCATGCGCGGGGGCAAGCGCTTCCGCCCGGCGCTCCTCCAGGCGGCGTTCCGCGCCGTGGATCCGGCGCGCGATCCGTCGTGCACGCTCGACGCGTGCGCGGCCCTCGAGCTGCTCCAGAGCTACCTCCTGATCCACGACGACTGGATGGATCGCGACGAGGAGCGCCGCGGCGGCCCGTCGGTCCACGCCGCGCTGCGCGCCGCGCACGCGGGCGACGAGCACCTCGGCGCGTCCCTCGCGATCCTCGCGGGGAACCTCGCCTCCGCCTGCGCCTGGGAGCTCGTCACCCGCGGCGAGCACCCGCGGCCCGTCGAGCGCCGCGTGATCGAGGCCTTCCTCCGGATGCACCAGGAGGTGGTGTTCGGGCAGCAGCTCGACTTGCTCGGTACACCCGACGTGTCGCAGATGCAGCAGCTCAAGACGGGGAGCTACACCGTGCGGGGCCCGCTGCTCCTCGGCGCCGCGCTCGCGGAGGCGAGCGACGCGCAGCGCGAGGCGCTCCTCACGTACGGGCGGCCCCTCGGCGAGGCGTTCCAGGTGCAAGATGACTTGCTCGGTACGTTCGGCGACCCCGAGGCCACCGGCAAGCCGGCCGGCGGCGATCTGCGCGAGGGCAAGCGCACCGCGCTGGTGCTCGCGGCGGAGCGCCGGGGGACGGAGGCCGCGCTCGCGCCGCTCCACGCGGTGCTCGGGAAGCGGGACGCGAGCGAGGTAGAGCTCGCGGCGGCGCGCGAGGCGCTCGTCGCGTGCGGGGCCAAGGCGGAGGTCGAGGCGCGGCTCGACGCGCTCGCCGCCGAGGCGGCGCGTGCGCTCGAGTCGCCGGTGCTCCACGCGCCCGGCGTCGAGCTGCTCCGCGCCCTCGCCGAGCGGCTCGCGCGGAGGGACCGGTGAGCCCGTTCGGGCGAGGAAAGGTGATCCTCCTCGGCGAGCACGCGGTCGTGTACGGCGTCCCCGCGCTCGCCGCGGGGCTCGAGCGCGGCGTGCGCGCCACCGCGCGGCCGGCGGCCGAGCCCGCGCTCGCGTGCGCGCCGTGGGGCACCGTGGATCGGGTCGGCGACGAGAGCGACCTCGCCCGCGCGTTCGGGGCGCTCCTCGCCGGGCACCCCGACGCGCCGCTGCCGCCGCTCCGCGTCGAGGCCGACGTCGGGCTCCCCGCGGGTGCGGGGCTCGGCTGCTCGGCGGCGCTCGGGGTCGCGGTGATCCGCGCGCTCGACGCGGCGGTGGGCCGCGCGGCGAGCGACGCCGAGATCGCCGAGCGCGCCATGGCGTGGGAGCGCGTGTTCCACGGCAACCCGTCGGGCCTCGACGCCGCGATGGCTGCGCACGGCGGCGTCGCGAGCTACGTGCGCGGGCAACCCCTCGAGCGCCTCGACGTGCGCCGCCCGCTGCGCCTCGTCGTCGGCGACAGCGGCGAGCCGTCCTCGACGCGCGCGATGGTCGAGGGGGTCGCGCACCAGCGCGAGCGCGACGCGGCGCGCTTCGACCGCGCCCTCGAGGCGATCGGCACGCTGGTGCGGAACGCGCGGCTCGCGATCGAGGCGGGCGACGCGCACGCCCTCGGCCAGCTCATGGATCTGAACCAGCACCTCCTGAGCGCGTGGATGCTCTCGACCACCGCCCTCGAGGACATGATCGGCGCGGCCCGCGCGGCCGGCGCGAAGGGCGCGACGCTCACCGGCAAGGGGGGGGGCGGGTGCATGATCGCGCTCGTCGAGACCGAGGAGGAGGGCGCGCGCGTGGCGGACGCGATCCGCGCGCTGGGGTTCACCGCGTTCGAGGCGGAGGCGCGATGAGGGCGACCGCGATCGCGCGCGCCAACATCGCGCTCGCCAAGTACTGGGGCAAGAGCGACGACGCGCTCAACCTGCCGGCCGTGCCGAGCGTGTCGCTGACCCTCGACCCGCTCGTGACCGAGACCACGGTCGAGCTCGACGGCGCGCTCGCCGACGACGTATTCGAGCTCGACGGAGAGCTCGCCGGGGCGGGAGAGACCAAGCGCGTGCGCGCGCTCCTCGACGAGGTGCGCGCGGTGGCCGGCGTCCCGACCCGCGCGCGCGTCGTCAGCGTGAACCGCTTCCCGACCGCGGCCGGGCTCGCGTCGAGCGCGTCGGGCTTCGCCGCGCTCGCGGGCGCGGCGTCCGCCGCGTTCGGGCTCGACGAGCCGCTCGCCGCGCTGAGCGCGCGCGCGCGCCGGGCGAGCGCGTCGGCCGCGCGCTCGGTGTACGGCGGCGTCGTCGAGCTCCCCGCGGGCGCGCCCGGCGACGACGCGCTCGCGGCGCGCCCGATCGCGCCCGCCGAGCACTGGGACCTGCGCGTCATCGTCGCGATCACCGCCGCGGGCCGCAAGCCGATCGGCTCGCGCGACGCGATGGGGGAGAGCCGCCGGAGCTCGCCCTACTACGCGGCGTGGGTCGAGCACGCGCACCGCTCGGCGCCCGCCATCCGAGAGGCGCTCCTCGCGCGGGACTTCGCCGCGCTCGCGCCGCTCGTCGAGCAGAGCTTCCTCGCGATGCACGCGGTCGGGATGGCCGGGATCCCCGCGGTCGTCTACTGGCAGCCGGGCAGCGTCGCCGCGATCCGCGCGATCCAGGGCCTGCGGGCCGAGGGGCGCGCGGTCTGCGCGACGATGGACGCGGGCCCCCACGTCAAGGCGGTTTGCACCGTAGAGGACGCGCCGGCGGTCCGCGCGGCGCTCGCCGCGACCGAGGGCGTGCGGGACACCCTCGAGGCGCGGATCGGCCCCGGCCTCGAGGTCGTGCGCGGATGAGGCGCGTCGTCGTCAGCGCGCCGGGAAAGCTCATGATCTCCGGCGAGTATGTCGTCCTCGACGGGGCCGAGGCCCTGGTCGCGGCGGTCGACCGGCGGCTCGCGGTGATCGGCTCGGCGGCGGCCCTCGACCGTTCGGGGGCGCCGATCGCCGGTTCGCCCGAGGCCGGAAGTCTTCCTCCGGAGGCTCTGTTAGCCCGTCAGCAGGCCGAGACCGCCCTCGGGCCGACGGATGAGCCCATGCAGCTGAGCCTGGACGCGAGCGCGCTGAAGCAAGGGGACCACAAGCTGGGCCTCGGCTCGTCGTCGGCCGCCGCGGCCCCCGCGG
>JAYRVK010000966.1:0-8208 GCA_041918555.1 Sandaracinaceae bacterium | reverse complement strand
GATCCCGCGCGTCCTGACGGACGCCGAGCTCCTCGCGCTGCTCGAGGGGCTGCCCGAGGGGCTCTCGACGGCGCTCGGCGAGGGCGGCGCCCTCGTGTCGGGCGGCGAGGGCCAGCGCGTGCGGCTCGGGCGCGCGATGATGAAGCCCGGCGCCCGGCTGGCGGTGCTCGACGAGCCGTTCCGCGGGCTCGACCGCGCGACGCGCCGGCGGCTGCTGCGCACGTCGCTCGAGCGGTTCGCCGGCGCGACGGTGCTGTTCGTGACGCACGACGTGACGGAGACCGAGGGCCTCGACCGCGTGCTCGTGGTCGAGGGCGGCCGCGTCGTCGAGGACGGACCGCCGACCGCGCTCGCCGCGCGCGAGGGCTCTCTCTACCGCGCGCTCCTCGAGGCCGATCGCGCGCTGCGCGCGGAGCTCTGGGACGAGGGCTTCCGGCGCATCCGGCTCGAGGGCGGCGCGATCGCGGAGGAGCCGCGATGAGCGCGCTCGAGGCGCTCGCGTGGCCCGCCGAACGAATCGGCGAGGCGCTCGCCGAGCTCTGCGCGGCGGCGCGGCTCCCCGTCGACCCGGGCGCCGAGCTCGGGCGCCCGCCCGCCGCGGGCGCTCCGTCCGCGACCTTCGAGTGGGCGCGCCTCGCCGCCGAGAAGCTCGGCGCCGAGACGGAGCTCGTCCAGGCGAGCCATCGCGAGCTGCGCGCGGCGCTCCGCGCGATCGGCCCGGCGGTCCTCCCGCTCCCGCTCCCGGGCGGCGCCCACGTCCGCTACCTCGCGCTCCTCGGCGGGCGGCGCCCGCGCCTGATCGCGCCGGACGGCACCCGGCACCGCGTCCCGGTCGACGCGCTCGCAGCCGCGCTCTCGCGGCGGCTCTACGAGCGGCTCGAGGCGCGCGGGCTGCCGAAGCTCCTCGCCGACGCGGGGATCCCCGAGGCGCGCCGCGCGCGCGTGCTCGAGGGGATCGCCGCGGAGGGCTACGCGGAGGCGACGATGGGCCCCTTCCTCGTCCTCGCGCCGCACCCCTCGGCCGCGCTGCTCGTCCACGCGAGGCACGCGGGCCTCCCGCAGACGCTGGCCGCGCTGCTCACGGCGTACGCCGGGTCCATGCTCGCGATGCTCGTGTCCTGGTGGGTGATCGGGCAAGGTACGTTGACGGGCCGACTCGACCCGGGCTGGCTCGGCGCGTGGGCCCTCGCGCTCCTCTCGACGGTGCCGCTCGGCGCGCTCTCGAGCCACGCGCAGGGGAAGCTCGCGATCACCGCCGGCCGGCTGATGAAGCAACGCATGTTGCACGGCGCCCTCCGCCTCGCCCCGGACGCGATGCGCCGCGAGGGCGCGGGGAGCCTCCTCGGGCGGGTGCTCGAGTCGAGCGCGATCGAGTCCCTGTTCCTCGGGGGATCCATCGGCGCGCTGCTCGCGCTCGTCGACCTCGTCTTCGCGGGCCTCGTCCTCGCCGAGGGCGCGGGCGGTGGCCTCACCGCCGGCGCGCTCGCGATCTACGCGATCGCCACCGCGCTCGTCGTGCGCGCGCTCTACCGCAGGAGCGGCGAGTGGACGGACTGGCGCCTCGGGATGACGCACGCGCTCGTCGAGCGAATGGTCGGGCACCGGACCCGGATCGCGCAGCAGGCGCCCGACCGCTGGCACGACGACGAGGACGAGATGCTCGACGTCTACCTCGGGAGGAGCCGCGCGCTCGATCGCGCCGCCCTCGCCTTCTCGGCGCTCCCGCGCGGCTGGCTCGTGGTCGGCGCCCTGGCGCTCGCGCCGGCGTTCGTCGCGGGCGCGACGCCGACCGCGCTCGCGATCGCGATCGGCGGCTTGCTCCTCGGCCACCGCGCGCTCGCCGCGCTGGCCGGCGGCCTCGGCGCGCTCGCGCAGGCGGCGATCTCCTGGCGCCAGGTGCAGCCGCTCTTCGCCGCGGGCCGCACGAAGGACGCGCCGGGCGAGCTCGAGGTGCGCCTCGGCGCGACCGAGCGGGATCGAGAGGAGCCGCTGCTCGAGGCGCGCGAGCTCTCCTTCCGCTATCCGACCCGCGAGCGGCCGGTGCTCGAGCGCTGCTCGCTCGCGATCCGCCCCGGAGAGCGCCTCCTCCTCGAGGGTCCGAGCGGGAGCGGCAAGTCGACGATGGCGATGGTGATCGGCGGCCTTCGCGAGCCGACCGCCGGCCTGCTCCTGTGCGACGGGCTCGACGCGAAGAGCCTCGGGCCCGAGGGCTGGCGCGCGCGCGTCGCGACGGTGCCGCAGTTCCACGAGAACCACGTCTTCAGCGGCAGCTTCGCGTTCAACGCGCTGATGGGGCGCACGTGGCCGCCCAGCCCCGAGGATCTCGCCGAGCTCGAGGCGATCTGCGAGGAGCTCGGCCTCGGCCCGCTGCTCGAGCGGATGCCCTCGCGCTTCGAGCAGTCGGTCGGCGATCACGGCTGGCAGCTCAGCCACGGGGAGCGGAGCCGCCTGTTCCTCGCGCGCGCGATGTGCCAGCGCGACGCGCGCGTGTGGATCCTCGACGAGAGCTTCGCGGCGCTCGATCCCATCACCCTCGCGCGCTGCGTCGAGGCCGTGAGGCGGCGCGCGCCCGCGCTCGTCGTGATCGCGCACCCGTGATCCCGCGTCGGGCTTCTCCCGATGCCGGATCCGCCATGGATCTGGTATGCGGGGTCGCGATGGCGACGCCCGGGACGAGCGAGTCGGTGCGGGAGCTGGTCGAGCTGACGCTCGCCGCGATGTTCCGCCCGGACCTTCGCGCCCCGATCCTCGCCGAGGCGCTCCGGCTCGAGGGCACCGGCGAGATCCCCGACGATCCCGAGCGCGGCCGCGCGTTCGTCGAGGGCCCGCTCCGCCTCGTCGTGAAGCGCCGCGTGGGCGGCGCGATGGCGCAGGTCCTGATGGAGACGCTCTCGCCGCTCTTCGGCTGGGACGCGCGCCCGCAGAGCTACGACCGCCTCCCCGCGTTCGGCGAGGACGACGACGACGAGGACACGCAGGTCTACGACGCGCGCTCTCTGACGCACCTGCGCCGCCGCCTCCAGCGCGTGCGCGAGGCGGGGTGAGCGCGCGCCGCGTGGGTGCTATCCCCTCGCGCATGACGCTTCGCCCATTCGTCCTCTTCGCGCTGCTGGTCACGATGGGCTGCGGAGGCGACCCTGCGACCGACGCGGGCCTTCGAACCGACGCGGGCGGAGGCACCGACGCGTCGAGCGGTGACGGCACGACCGACGCAGGTGGTGGCACGGACGCCGGCGGCAGCGACGCGGGCGGAGGCACCGACGCGGGCGGCGGCACCGACGCGGGCGACGGCACCGACGCGGGTGGCGGCAACGACGCGGGCGGCGCCACCGACGCCGGCCCCTCGCGCGACGCCGGCCTCGACGCGGGCCCCTCGTGCGGCGCGCTCGGCCAGGGCTGCAACGAGACGACCGCGCCGTGCCCGGGGGGCACGCAGTGCCTCGCCCTCGACTCCGCGGGCGACGGCGTGTGCTTCCCGACCGCGCCCATCTGCGGCGGCTTCGCAAGCGCCAGTTGCCCGCCGCACCTTCCGGAGTGTCTCGTGTACGAGGGCGCTGACGGCTGGCCCTGCGGCACCTCGTTCGAGAAGGACTGCATGTGCGCGACGGCCGAGGGCCGCATGCGCTTGCCGACGATCTGCCCGCCCTGACCAGCGCTGGACCAAGGAGCCATCTCGCCAGTCGCATCAGCCTCGCAGCCGAAGCAGGTCCCACCGCATGACCGCGAAGCGATAGCGCTGTCTTGACGGGTTGTGGCGCGTTGTCGCCCAGCGGCGAGTCACTACGGGTCTGGATCGCGCTCAGAGCGTCGTTAGGGACCTCGAGCTGGTCCCGGGAACGCCGAAAGGACTGAAGAGGGGAAGTCGAGAAGGCTACGTCGAATCGGAGGGCTGAGCGCGAGCCATCCCGCCTACGCTGCGAGCTCGCCGCACACCCAATTCCTTCTCGGCTTCTGGCCTTCTCCTCTTTCGGCTCGGCTCGCGCTCCGTGGGCGTTCCAGACCCTCCTGGTGCTGGATGAACCAACGAGACGTGAGACTCGACTTTCCTGTCCCGTTGGCACCCACCACCTACAGTACCTCGCCAGTCGAGCCATTGACCGAGACCCGCCGCGGCTGAATCCAGCTCGGAGGCCGCGGGGCCGGCGCGCAGAGTGGTGCGCTCCGCGGCACACGCACTCGCCAGCGCCGCGCACGCAGGCATCAGCGCGCCGCGGGCTCGCGGAGCCGCCGCAGGTGACCGCGCAGCGGGCACCGGAGGCGCCCCAGAAGATCCGAGCGCGTCCGCGACCCACGCACACGAGCAGTCCTCATCCCCCCCCGTCCACCCTGGCCCTCCGCCGCGCGCGCACCGCCCGGACGATCATCACGCCGACCACCACCGCGACCACCGCGAGCGCCGCCCACGTGTAGATCGACAACCAACCTTGCAGTCGCTCGAGGTTCGATCCCGCGGCCCAGCCGAGCGCGAGGAGGAGGGCGTTCCACAGCATCGCGCTGATCGTCCCGTACAGCGCGACCTTCCACGCGGGGATCCCCGCGATGCCCGCGGCCAGGAAGAAGAAGCCGCGCAGCGCCGGGACGAAGCGGTTGAGGAGCAGGTACAGCGCGCCGTGCCGCTCGAAGCGCGCGATCGTCGCGTCGAGGGCCTCGCGCGCCTGCTGCGTGCGGAGGAACCGCGGGGTGCGCTCCGCGCGGTGACCGCCGATCCAGCGGCCGATCCCGTAGACCGCCATCCCCCCCCCGACCGCGCCGACGTTGAGGGCGAGGTACACGAGCGGCGCGGACCAGCCCGCGGTCGCGGCGAGCACGATGCCGAACAGGGCCACCGTGTCGCCAGGCAGCGGCGGGACGAGGTACTCGACGCAGCACGCCGCCGCGAGCGCCGCATACCCGAGCGGGCCCTCCGAATGCTGGAGCCACGCGAGGACCTCCTCCATCATGCCGTGTGCCCTCGCCCGTCCCCGCCCTGTTCCCGGGCGCCCACGTGCGCGTGATCGCGCCGGCCTCGCCGTTCCCCGAGGACGACTTCGCGCGCGGCCTCGCGCGCCTGCGCGAGCGTTACACCGTGAGCTTCGATCCGTCGATCCTCGCGAAGGACGGCTACCTCGCGGGCGACGACGCGCGGCGCCTCGACGAGCTGCGGCGCGCGCTGACCGAGGACGGCGTCGACGCGGTCGTCGCGGCGCGCGGCGGCTACGGGACCACGCGGCTGCTCGATCGGATCGATCCGTCGACGGTCCGGCCGCGCCTGCTCATCGGCTTCAGCGATCTGACCGCGCTCCACGCGCTCTTCGCGCGCGCCGGGCTGCGCTCGCTCCACGCCTCGATGGTCGCCGCGCTCGGGCGCGGCAGCGACGCCGCGCTCGCGCGCTGGATCGTCGCGGTCGAGGGCGCGGTGCCCGCGCCGTTCGAGGGCCTCGACCCGATCGCGCCGGGCCGCGCCGAGGGGCCGCTCGTCGGTGGGAACCTCTCCGTCCTCCACGCGCTCGTCGGTACCCCGTACGCCCCGCCGATCGACGGCGCGATCCTGTTCCTCGAGGAGGTCGGCGAGGCGCCCTACCGCGTCGACCGGATGCTCACGACCCTGCGCCACGCGGGCTGGCTCGCTCGCGTCGCCGGGATCGCGATCGGCCAGCTCACGCGCTGCACGCCGGGGCCGGACGGTCGTGAGATCTCCCACGTCCTTCGCGACCGCCTCGGCGACCTCGGCATTCCCGTGGTCGGCGGCGTCCCCGCGGGCCACGACGAGGAGAACGCGGAGCTGCCGCTCGGCGCCCCGGTCGAGCTCGACGGCCACCGCGGCGCGCTGGCCTTCCGCGAGGGCGTGGCGCGAAGCTGAAAAAGCCGTAGGCTCTGTCTCCCGAGATTCCAGGAGCGAGCCATGGCCGACGCCGATTTCAACCTCGAGAGCTACGGGATCACCGTCAAGAAGATCATCCGCAACGCCGCGCCGTCGCGGCTCTACGAGCATGGTCTGCGCAACGAGGCGGGCACCGCCATCGCGTCGTCCGGGGCGCTCATCGCGATGAGCGGAGAGAAGACCGGGCGCTCGCCGAGCGACAAGCGCATCGTCGAGGAGCCGGGCAGCAAGGGCGACGTGTGGTGGGGCCCGGTGAACGTGAAGCTCGACGAGCACGTGTTCATGATCAACCGCGAGCGCGCGCTCGACTACCTCAACACGCGCGGCCAGCTCTACGTGATGGACGGCTTCGCGGGCTGGGACCCGGCGCGCCGCATCAAGGTCCGCGTGATCTGCTCGCGCGCGTACCACGCGCTCTTCATGCACAACATG
The DNA here is from genome assembly GCA_041918555.1 of Sandaracinaceae bacterium. Classification (GTDB taxonomy): domain Bacteria; phylum Myxococcota_A; class Polyangia; order Polyangiales; family Sandaracinaceae; genus JACKEC01. The sequence continues at coordinate 1,916 of JAYRVK010000966.1, read as the reverse complement.
CTGATCCGGCCGACGCCCGAGGAGCTCGAGAGCTTCGGCGAGCCCGACTACGTGATCTTCAACGCCGGCGCGTTCAGCGCGAACCGATACACGTCGGGGATGACCAGCAAGACGTCCGTCGCCCTGCACTTCGGCCGCCAGGAGCTCGTGATCCTCGGCACCGAGTACGCGGGCGAGATGAAGAAGGGCGTCTTCACGATCATGCACTACCTCATGCCGAAGGCGGACGTGCTCTCGATGCACTGCTCGGCGAACGAGGGCGACGACGGGCGCGTCTCGATCTTCTTCGGGCTGAGCGGCACCGGGAAGACCACGCTGAGCGCCGATCCGAACCGCAAGCTCATCGGCGATGACGAGCACTGCTGGAGCGAGGAAGGCGTCTTCAACATCGAGGGCGGCTGCTACGCCAAGGCGATCAACCTCTCGGCAGAGCACGAGCCCGAGATCTGGAACGCGATCCGCTTCGGCGCGGTGCTGGAGAACGTCGGCTACGAGCGGGACTCGCGGAAGGTCGACTTCACCGACACCTCGATCACCGAGAACACGCGCTGCGCGTACCCGATCGAGTTCATCCCGAACGCGAAGATCCCTTGCGTCGGCCGGCACCCGGATCACGTGATCCTCCTGACCTGCGACGCGTTCGGCGTGCTGCCCCCGGTCAGCAAGCTCACGCCCGAGCAGGCGATGTACCACTTCATCAGCGGGTACACGGCGAAGGTGGCGGGGACCGAGATGGGCGTGAAGGAGCCCGAGGCGACGTTCAGCGCGTGCTTCGGCGCGCCGTTCCTCGTGTGGCACCCGACCAAGTACGCCGAGATGCTCGCGGAGAAGCTCGAGCGGCACGGCGCGCAGACGTGGCTCCTCAACACCGGCTGGACCGGCGGCCCCTACGGCGTCGGCAAGCGGATGAGCCTCCCGCACACCCGCGCGATCATCGACGCGATCCACTCCGGCGAGCTCGACAAGGCGCCGACGATCGAGGATGCGATGTTCGGGTTCCAGGTCCCGACGCACGTGAAGGGCGTTCCGAACGAGGTGCTCGTGCCGAAGAACACCTGGAAGGAACCCTCGAAGTTCGACGAGACCGCCAAGAAGCTCGCGAGCCTCTTCAAGAAGAACTTCGAGAAGTACGAGGACCACGCGAGCGAGGCGATCCGGGGCGCGGGCCCCCGGCTGTGACGCGCGCGGCCTGGCTCGCGCTCGGGCTGCTCTCCGCGCTGCCCGGGTGCGGGCCCGGGATCCCGTCGCGCTTCGTCCTCGAGCGCGACGTCGACGGCTGGTCCTACCGCCGCTACCAGCGGGTGCTGGACGTCGAGCTCGCGATCGAGGGCAACCCCGCGGTCGGGCACACCGCGACGTACGTCCGCCGCGCGACGCGCACGAGCGACACGGTCCCCTTCGCGAACGTGTTCGTGACCGTGTACGAGCGGCCGGCCGGCCTCGCCGCGGAGGTCCGGCGGCAGGTACGCGGCCTCGCGAGCTACGAGACCGAGGTGCGCGACTACGGGGGCGGTCGGGTGTGGTACCTCGACGCGGGGCCGGGCGATCGCTGGGCGCTCTGGGTCTCGGGCCCGCACGTGATCAAGGTCGGGGCCTCCGAGGAGCTCGACGCGGTCCCCGAGGACGTCGTGAGCGCCTACATGGGGATCTACTCGAGCGATCTCGACGAGCACGGCCGCGCGCGCGAGGGGACGCCGAGCGCGGGCGAGCCCGCCGAGCCCGAGGCGCCCAACGCCGAGAGCGGCGACGGCGAGGACGACGACGACACGCCGCGGTTCCTCCGCGACAACGCGCCGCGATGAGCGACCGGCCCTCCCCCCCCCTCGCGATCGCGGGCGAGGCGCTGGCCGCGCTGAGCGCGTACCACACGCCGCCCGAGCCCGCGCCGATCAAGCTCGACGCGAACGAGAGCCCGT
>JAYRVK010000965.1:0-4389 GCA_041918555.1 Sandaracinaceae bacterium | reverse complement strand
TCCCCCCGTGCACGGGGGGAGGGACGTCTCCGCGACCGCGACAGGACCGCTCACTCGCAAGGCAACTTGCGCCGCCAGACGACCGGCGCGCCGCGTGCCGTCGCCACCGCAGCGCCGGCCGCCATCCCGACGCTCGGTCACCGAACCGCCTCGTCGGCCATCTCCCAAGAAGAAGGACGGCGGCGGCTCCTCTCCGTCCCGCCGAGGGCGCGGGGGGTGCCGGGCGAGGCCTGGCGCGCTCCGGCTCATCCGCATCATGCGAGCCGGTCAATCCTCGCTGGGCCAGCGCGCCGATGCGCGCGCCCGCCCGAATCGGAGAAGAGAGCACCTCACCCACCGTCGCAACCGACCCTCGGGACGGGCGCCCGAACGCAGCCCGGCACCCCCCGTGCCCGATCGAGTCGACCATCCCGGCGTCCCCGCGACCGCCACCGCGACGCCTGCCCGATCGAGTCGACCATCCCGCTCCGCCGAGCCCCGCACTCGACCGTCAGCTCGCAGGCAGCCCCGCCCGCCGTGTCGCCATCCAGATCAGCGCCCCCGGCACGACGAAGATCGCGATCAGCACCATCACCCGGTCGTAGCGGTGCCACGTGTCCGAGCCGAGCCCGATCAGCGGGTTGGCCGCGATGTACGCGAGCGACTGCGCCGCCGCGGTGATCCCGCCCGCGGTCGCGGCGCGCCCCGCGCCCACGCGCGCGATCATGTCCGCGGTGAGGATCGCGAACATCCCCGCGCCGCCGACCATCGCGACGCCGAGGAGCACCGTGAGCTCCCACGGCGTGCGGCACAGCGAGCCCCCGGCCAGCGAGAGCGCGATCACGAGCGCGAGCGCGACGAGGAGGATCGGCGAGCGCGTCGCGCCGTGCCGCTTCGCGTACGCCGCCGCGAGGGCGCCGAACACCACCGAGCCCAGATCGAACAAGAGCGGCGGGAGCCACAAGTAGTGGCCCACCTCGGCCTGCGGCACGCCGTGCGCGCGCTCGAGGAGCTTCGCGCCCCAGAGGAACACGAACGCGAAGAGCGGAGACACCGAGATCACGAGCAGCGCCGCCCGCAGCACCGCCGGATGCAGCAGCGTCTGGAGGAACGACGTGCGCTCGGCCGCGGGTGGCCGCGCGTCGAGCGTCTGCTTCACCGGGCCGCGGCTCGTGACCGCGAGCCAGAGCGGGATCCAGAGCGCGCCGACGAGCGCCACGCCGACGAACGCGGCGCGCCACCCGCCGAACGCGTCGCTGAGCGCGGTCGCGAGCGGCGGCGCGACCATCGCGCCGAACGAGCTCCCGGTGAAGAGCACGCCCATGCCCGCCGAGCGCAGGTGCGCCGGCAGCGCGCGCGCGATCGCGGACGCCGAGCCCGGAAACGACGGCGCCTCGGTCACCCCGAGGAGGAGGCGCATCACGAAGAGCGCGCCGAACCCCGGGACGAGCGCGTGGAGCCCCGAGACCATCGTCCAGAGCACCACCGCGCCGAGCAGCCCGCGGCGCACGCCGACGCGCTCGAGCAGGCGCCCGGCGAGCGGCGCGCTCACGAGGTACGCGATCGAGAACGCCGACGCGAGCCAGCCGTACCGCGTGTCGTCGATGCGGAGCTCGCGCGTGACCGTCGGCGCGAGCACCGCGAGCACCTGGCGATCGAGGTAGCTGATCGCCATCGTCGCGGTCGCGACGAGGGTGACGGCCCACGCGCGGGCGGGGCTCAGCGGCGGCGGCGCGGTCACGGCGCAGCTTCTTGAAGGCCGCGCCCCGTTTCGTCAAAGCCCTCGAGCGCGCCACTCAGGATCGGGCTCGAGCCCTCGCGCAGCTACGGGCAGAGGGTGACCGACGTGTAGACCCAGCCCCCGGTGCACGCGTCGGGCGCCGCGCCGCCGACCTCGGCGGTCATGCAGCCGCCGCCGCCGCCGCACCAGCCGCAGAACGCGTCGCCGAGGCACGACGCGCAGTCGCCGGCGCTCGAGCAGTCGCGGCACTCCGCGAGCCCGTCCTTCCACGCCGTGGTCCCGCCCGGGCACGCGCCGCGCTGCGCGTCGTTCATGCACTCGCCCGTGCTCTCGCAGTAGCCGCACCCCGTGATCTCGTTGCAGGCCTGGCAGCCCGCGGCCGCGCCGCACGCGCCGGTCGGTCCCGCGTCGCGCGGCGGGCCCGCGTCGCCGGGCATCGGCACGCCTCCGTCGGCCGCGATCGTGCCGCCGTCGGGATCCGGCACCCCGCCGTCCATGCACGCCGCGATCGGGAACGTCCCGCTCGCCTCGGCGATCGTCGCCTCGAGCAGGCTCTGCGTCGCGGTGTACTCCGCGAGCGTGTAGTCGAAGGCCGGGATGTCGAGGCGCGCGTTGAGGTCGAGATCGAGCCCCGCGGTGAGGTCCGCGCTCCACTCGCAGCCGTCCGCCTCGAACGTCCCGGCGATCCCGGGCGAGAGCGCGATCCCCGGCCCCGCCACGTCATAGAGCTTCGCGAGGTAGCCGACGCCGCCGCGCACGCCCGCGGTCACGCTCAGGGTGCCGGGCTCCTCGGGCGTGAGCGACACGTTGCCCTCGCGCCGCGGCACCCAGATCGTGCGCCAGCCCGCGTCGCGCGTGTACTCGGCGCCCGTGCGGAAGCCGATCGTCGCGTCCGCGCTCATCGTCGTCGCGCCCGTCTCGACGGAGCCGCTCGCCTCGATCGCGAGCGAGGGCTCGATCGTGTGCGTGATGATCACGGGCACCGGCCCCACCGCGAACGTCGTGACCCACTCGCGCTTCGGGATCGGGACGCCGCGATCCTCGAGCGCGGCGACGAGATCCCAGCTGCAGGACACGCCGACGCTGTCGCTCGTCTCGATGGTGATCCCGGGCGCGACCGCGCCCATGAGCTCGAAGCGCGCGTAGTGGAGCTCGCCGCGCGGGACCAGCCACGGGCCCAGGCCCACGCGCAGATCGATCTCCACGTCCGCGTCCGCGTCGAGCTCGAAGCGCGGCGCGAAGTCGACGGTGGTCGAGCCGCTCGCCGCGCACTCGACGTTGCCGCCGAGATCGACGGGCAGGAGCGAGAAGCCGCCCTCGAGCGGGGCCATGGCGCCGCCGACGTCGCCGACCTCGACGAACGCGCCCTCGCGCGGCCGCATGTGCACGATGAAGTGTCCGTCGAGGATGAGCTCGCCGAGCTCCGCGGGGACGGTGGTGACCTCGACGCGGATCCGTCCGTCGCTATCCTCGACGGGCGTGCGCACGGCGGTGATCCGCCGGTGGTACCCGCCGTGGCGCACGCCGCTCACGACCTGGCCCTCGGCGAGCGCCGCGCCGGGCGGTCCGTCGTAGAGGAACGCGAGGCGGTCGGCGTAGATCTCGACGTCGACCAGGTGCCCGTCCGACTCGGGGAGGAGCGCGTTCTCCGTGAGCCGGAGCTCGCGCAGGATCTCCACGCGGGTCTCGGGGAGCACCCCCGGCGTCGCGCGGCCCGGGGTGCAGGCGCTCGCCACGGCGGCGAGGAGGAGCGCGGCGCGGCTCACGGCGTGCTCTCCGTCGGCAGCTCGTTCACCACGTCGTTCGCTCCCTTGGCCTTGTACTCGACGGTCTGCCCGAACTGCTTCCAGACCGCGAAGCCCACCACCGCGATCAGGCAGAGGAGGATGATGTACTCCACCGTGGTGAGCCCTCGCTGGTCCTCGAGCAGCCGCCGCACGCCGATCATCCTACCGCCGAATCAGCAAGATCGTCGCCAGATCCTCGGCCTCGGCGATCCGTACGACTCCTGCGCACGCGCGCGGGGACCCGCGACCCCACCGCGTCAAGCGGTCACGGCCAGGGCGCGAGCACGTCGGCCGCGCGGGGCCGCGCCTTCTCGGGGACCGGCTGCGCCGCGGTGCCGCAGTAGAGGAACGCCACCACGTGATCCGTCCGGGCGAGCCCGAGGGCCTCCTTGAGGTCGGGATCGTAGGCGGCCTCTCCCGTGCGCCACATCCCGGCGAAGCCGCGGGCGTGGAGGCCCAGCAAGATCCCGTGCGCGAGCGCGCCCGCGCTCAGCACCTGCTCGAGCTCGGGGATGCCCTCGCGTGCGCTCGGCGTCGCGGCCACCACGAGGAGGAGCGGCGCGCGGAGCGGCCTGCGCGCCGCGCGATCGAGCTGGTCCACGCTCGCCCTCGGATCCTCGCGGAGCAGCGCGGCCCGAAAGAGCGCGCCGAGCCGGTCCCGGCCCTCGCCTCGGATCGCGAGGATCTTCCAGGGCCGGAGCGTCCCGTGATCGGGCGCGCGCAGCGCCGCGTCGACGATCGCCGCGAGCGCGGCGTCGTCCGGCGCGGGCTCCGTCAGCTTGCCGTTGGAGGAGCGGGTCTCGAGCAGCTCGATCGCGTCCATGCGGATCCCTCCTTCAGGCGGGCGCGGCGCTCGGCGGCCCGATCTCGTCGCCGTCGCGG
>JAYRVK010000964.1:0-3719 GCA_041918555.1 Sandaracinaceae bacterium | reverse complement strand
GTGCTCGGCGCGGCCCTGCATGCGCACGCGAGCGGCGAGGTCGCGATCCCCGCCCTCGGCACCACGGAGCTCGCGGGCGCGAGCCAGCGCGAGCCGACCCCGATGCGCGTGAGCCTGCCGAGCCCGCGCGACCCCAAGGAGCCGCCGGTCGTGCGGGCGCGCGACACGAGCTCGCGCGCGGTCACCGCGAAGACCGAGCTCGCCCTCGCGGCGGTGCGTAAACGAAGCTTGCCGATCTCCATCGCGGCCGCCGTCGGCTGCGGCAGCCTGACGCTGATCGCGATCGTGACCACCGCGGTCCTCGCCGTCGGGGGGGGGGACGAGGCCACCGCGCGCAAGGGCGAGGACCTCCGTCCCGACGACGGCGAGGGCGCGGGGGTGACGCCGCCGCCCATCCCGGACCCGATCCCGCCGATCGAGCCCACCCCGCCCCCGCTCGAACCGAGCCACGCGACGGCGGTCCCGGACGCGCTCCAGCAGGCGCAGTTCAACCTCCTCATGTCCGAGCGCAGCGCGACGCGCCGAGACGCCGCGCGCGCGATCCTCGCGCACGAGCCGGCGACCGCGGTGCCGGAGTTCCTCCTCGTGCTGGCCGAGCTCGAGCGGGCGACGAACTGCGTGCGCCGCCGCGAGCATGTGCTCCGCCTCGGGCAGCTCGGCGACCCGCGCGCGCTGCCCGCCCTCGAGCGCATCGACGCGGCGCCCCGCAACGGCTGCCGCCGGATGTTCTCCCGCTACGACTGCTACGGCTGCCTGCGCGACGACCTCGCGACCACGCTCGAGGCGCTGCGCGCGGGGATGTGATCGATCACGCGGCGGCCGAGCGCGAGAGCGGCAGCCGCGCGGTGAACCGCGAGCCGTCCCCGAGGAGGCTCCGCACGGTGAGCGTGCCGCCGTGCGCCTCGACGATCTGGAGGCAGATCGGCAGGCCGAGCCCCGTGCCGCGGGGCTTGTCGGTGAGGGTGTCCCCCACCTGCTTGAACTTCTGGAAGATCGCCGACTGATCGGCCTCCGCGATCCCGCGGCCCGAGTCCTCGACGAAGAGCTCGAGGCACTCCTCCTCGACGCGCGCGCCGACGCGGACGAAGCCGCTCTCGGTGAATTTCGCCGAATTCGAGACGAGGTTGAGCAGCACCTGCAGCAGCCGGTGCTCGTCGCCGACGATCGTCGGGAGGTCCGGATCGACCTGGCGCTCCACGCGGACCGCGCCGCCGTTGAAGAGCGCCGCGGTCGCGGCGATCGCGCGATCGACGAGGGCCGCGGGCTCGATCGGCTCGCGGCGCCAGCTCACCTGACCGGACTCGAGCTTGGAGATGTCGAGCACGTCGTCGATGAGCGAGGTGAGGCGCTCGGCCTCCTTCACGACGATGTCGAGGTTGTCGCGGACCTGCCGCGCCGCCTTCTGGCCGCGCGCGTCGGTGGGAGGGACGTGCGGGAAGACGTTGCCGTCGAGCTTGCTGCGGCTGAGCTTCGCGAAGCCGAGGACCGACGTGAGCGGCGTGCGCAGCTCGTGGGAGACCGTGGCGATGAAGTCGGTCTTCATCCGGTCGACCTGCTTCTCGAAGGTGACGTCGCGCAGCAGCACGACCGCGCCGACCCCGGTGCCCCCCGCGCCGGTCAGCGGCGATCCGACGGCGATCGCCATGCGATCCCCGTCGAGCTCGAGCTCGAGCTTCTCCACGCGGCCCGTGGCCATGCAGCGGGAGGCCAGCTCGCAGAGCTCCTCGGGCAGCACCGAGAGGGCCGGCCGACCCAGGAGCTCCCCGTGGAGGTACAGGATGGCGTCGAGCGCGGGGTTGGCCACGGTGACGCGGCCGTCGGTGCCGATCGCGACGAGGCCGTCCGCCATGTTGTCGACGATGGCGCGGGTCCGCCCGAGCGCCTCGCGCAGCTCCTCGGTCCTCCGCTCGACCAGCTCCTCGAGGTGCTCGTTGAGCTCGGTGACCTGCGCGTTCGCCTCCGCGAGCGCGCGCTGCGCGGCCTCGCGAGAGAACACGATGTAGACCATCAGCCCGAACACGATCGCGGAGATGATCACGACGTTGAGCACGAAGAACGTCGTGCGGACGAACGGCGCGGGGTCGCCGCCGAAGTGCGCGTGGACCACCGGATCGATCAGGCCCGAGAGGATGGTCAGGATCGCGTAGACCACGATCCAACCGGCCGCGTCGTTGGCCTTCGAGAAGGCGAGCGAGCCGACGAGCGCGAGCATCGCCCACAGCATCACCGCGCCGCTCGCCTCGAAGCCGCCGAGGGCCCACTGGAACATGAACGGAAGGAGCAGGCTCGCGAGGACCTGGACCGTGCGCGCAGCGCGGAAGCTCCGGGTCGCGCGGAACACCGCGAGGTTGACGATCGTGATGACGACGTAGCCGTACGGGATCGTCGCCGCGAGGTGGAGCCCGAAGCCGAGCGCGAGGCTCCCCCAGAGCACGCCGCCGCCGCTCATCAAGACGCCCATGAAGACGAGCAGGCGATGGCGCAGCCGCTCGTCCTCGTCGTCCTCGGGGCGGTCGCCAATCGCCCCGAGCGAGAGGGCCATCGCCGCGAGGGTTCTCGATCGCGATCTGCGCTCGCCGTCGCTCACCGGGCGACGATGATATCAGCGCCGGGCAGAGACGGCGCGCGCGTGCGCCTCGAGGCCCTCGAGCCGGGCGAGCCCCTCGAGGAGGTCCGCCTGGGCGCGGATCGCGGCCGGCGAGTACCGGATGAGCGAGGTCCGCACGAGGAAGTCGTAGACGCCGAGGGGCGAGGTGAAGCGCGCCGCGCCGCCCGTCGGGAGCACGTGGCTCGGGCCCGCCGCGTAGTCCCCCGCCGCCTCTGGCGTGTGGCCGCCGAGGAACGCCGCGCCCGCCGCGCCGATGTGCTCGAGCAGGCCCTCGGGGTCCTCGACCTGGAGCGAGAGGTGCTCGGCCGCGAGCAGATCGGCGACGCGCGCCGCCTCGGCGCGCTCCCCCGCCACGAAGGCGACCGCGTGATCGCGGAGCGACGCGCCGGCGACCTCCTTGCGCGGAAGCGTCGCGAGCTGGCGCGCGACCTCCGCCGCGACGCGCTCGGCCTGCGCGCGCGAGAGCGTGACCAGGAGCGCGTACGCGTCCTCGTCGTGCTCTGCCTGCGAGAGGAGGTCCGCGGCGACGTGCGCGGGATCCGCCTGATCGTCGGCGACCACCAGGATCTCCGAGGGCCCGGCGATCCCCTCGATGTCGACGAGGCCGAAGACGAGGCGCTTGGCGCACGCGACGTACAGGTTGCCCGGACCGACGATCGTGTCGACGCGCCGGACCGTCTCGGTGCCGTGGGCCAGCGCCCCGATCGCCTGCGCGCCGCCCGCGTCGAGGACCTCGGTGACCCCCGCGATCGCGGCCGCCGCGAGCACCTCGGGGGTGGGCCGCGGCGTCGCGAGGACGATGCGCGGGACCCCCGCGACCGCGGCCGGGATCGCGCTCATGAGCACCGAGGACGGATACCGGGCCTTGCCGCCCGGCGCGTACACGCCGGCCGCGCGCACCGGACGCACGCGCTGACCGAGCGTCACGCCGCCCTCCTCGTACGAGAAGCCGCGATCGCGCTGGTGCTCGTGATAGCGACGGATCCGCGCCGCGGCCTCGGCGAGCATCGCGTGCACCTCCGCGGGCGCGCGCGCGGCGGCGCGCCGCCACTCGGCCTCGGGCCCGACCACGTGCGCCAGCGCGCGCCCCTCGAAACGCTCGGTCAGCGCG
>JAYRVK010000963.1:0-5833 GCA_041918555.1 Sandaracinaceae bacterium | reverse complement strand
GGCGGGCACCGCGGGCACCGGCCGCATCGCGCGGAGCGCGAGCCCGATGCCGACGGCCGCGCTCGCCGCGAGGACGACCACCACGCCACCGACGAGCCACGCGCTCGTCCCCGCCTTCTTCGGCGGGAGCGGTGGGGGGGGGGCGCTGAGCTGGTGCATCTCCGCGAGGTCTGCCTCGATCTCCTCGAGGTCGTCGACCACCGCGTCGAGCTGCATCGTCGCGTCGGGCTTGCCCGGCTGGCGCTTCCTCCCCATGCCCGCTCAGCATAGCATCGCGTCGCGCTGTACATCGCGCGCGGTCCTCGCCGATGCTGCGGGCGTGACGGCACGGTGCGGGCTCCTCATCGCGCTGCTCCTGTGCGCGTGCGAGACGGTCCAGGTCGGACCGCCGCCTCCGGCCGTGCCCGAGCCGGAGGCGGCGCCCCCGCGGGAGCCCCAGGATCCGGGCGACGCGCCGTGCGAGACCCTCTCGCGGGCCGCGTGCATGCGCTCGGTCGTCTGCACGCTCTCGGCGCCGTCCGGCCGGAGCTCCGAGCGCTACGTCTGCCGCCCCGCCGCCGGCAACTGCGAGGTCGGGCTCCGCCAGATCGTCGAGGACCGCGACCGCTGCGACGCGAGGACCGGCTGCGGGTGGCGCGATGGGGCCTGTTACTGCGCGTGCCGCGGATCGGGGCGCACGGCGATTGAAGACGGGGCCGAGTCGCCCGTCTGTGACTGCGAGTGCGGCGGTGGGCCTCCGCCCGGGTGCGCTCCGCGCGGGTAATCCACGCCGCGGCGGCGTATCGTAGCCGCGGAGGAGGAGGGGAGATGCACAAGACGAAGAGGACGCTCGTCGGAGCGGTGATGGTCGGTCTCGCGCTCGGCTTGGCGGCGCTCGCGGTGGCGCAGCCGCCGACGGCGTGGGGACGCGGGAGCCTCCGCCGCAACCAGATCGTGCGCCTGCAGTACTTCACGGCGCCCTACGACGGCTGGTACTGCGTCCGCACCGTCGACGACGACGGCAGCGTGCGCGGCTGGCGGCAGTACGACGACCGCAGGACGATGTACGTGTCCGGCCAGCTCGGGATCCCCGGGCTCATGAGCCTCCAGGCCGGGCTCGCGGTGATCGGTCCCTCCTCGGCGCCTCCCCCCGACACCGCCGACGGCGACACCCGCCTCCGCATGGTCTTCCGCACGCCAGCGGGCGTGCAGCGCCGCGAGTACGCAGGCCGCATCCCGGAGCCGGTCCGGGTCGTCGTCAACATCGTCGACGGCGCCCTCGGCAGCTCCGGCGGCTGTCAGCTGTAGACGGAGGCCCCACGGACGGGCTGCGCCGCGGACTCCCGAACCCGTGACGGTGTGTCACCCTGCGCGCCGGAGGTTTCCGTGACGAAGCACGTGTACCGGTTCGGAGCGCGCGGCACCGACGGGAGCGCGAAGCTCAAGGAGCTGCTCGGAGGGAAGGGCGCCAACCTCGCGGAGATGGCCGCGGCGGGGCTGCCCGTGCCTCCCGGCTTCACCATCACGACCGAGGTCTGCGCGGCGGTCGGTGCCGCGGACGCGCTGCCCGAGTGGCTGTGGCCCCAGATCGACGAGGCGCTCGCCGCGATCGAGGCGGAGCTCGACGCGGGCTTCGGCGATCCCGCGCGCCCGCTCCTCGTCTCGGTGCGCTCCGGCGCCGCGGTCCCGATGCCGGGGATGATGGACACGGTCCTGAACCTCGGGATGAACCGCGCGGTCGTCGACGGGCTCGCGAAGCGCTCGGGCAAGCCGCGCTTCGCCTGGGACGCCTACCGCCGCTTCCTCCACATGTTCGGCGACGTCGTCCTCGGGCTGCCGCACGAGGCGTTCGAGGACGCGATCCACGAGCTCAAGCGCGAGCGCGGCGCGGCCAGCGATCAAGAGCTCGACGAGGCCGCGCTGCGCGAGCTCGCGGACCGCTACCTCGCCATCTACGAGGCGAACGGCCAGGCGTTCCCCGTCGATCCGCGCGAGCAGCTCGAGCGCGCCGCGCTCGCGGTGTTCGGGTCGTGGAACGCGCCGCGCGCGAAGACCTACCGCGAGGTGCAGAAGATCCGCGGCCTCGTGGGCACCGCGGTGAACGTGCAGGCGATGGTCTACGGCAACACCGGCCCGCGCTCGGCGACCGGCGTGCTCTTCACGCGCAACCCCGCGACCGGCGAGCGCGAGCTCTACGGCGAGTACCTGACCGACGCGCAGGGCGAGGACGTGGTGGCGGGCGTGCGGACCCCGAAGCCGATCGCCGAGCTCGCAGCGGAGATGCCCGCCGCGCACGCGGAGCTCTCGCGGCTCTCCACGCAGCTCGAGCGGCACTTCAAGGTCATCCAGGACGTCGAGTTCACCATCGAGGACGGACGCCTGTTCCTCTTGCAGACGCGCACCGGCAAGCGGACGGGCGCCGCGGCGGTGCGCATCGCGGTCGACCTCGTGGACGAGGGCCTCGTCACCCGCGAGGACGCGATCGTCCGGCTCGTCGAGCCCGCGCACATCGATCAGCTCCTCCATCCGCGCTTCGCGGACGAGACCGTGTATCGCCGCGAGGCGCGCGTGCTCGCGACGGGGCTCGCCGCGTCGCCGGGCGCGGCGGTCGGGCGCCTCGTGTTCACCGCGGAGGACGCGCAGGCGTGGCGGGAGCGCGGCGAGAAGGTCGTGCTCGCGCGCACCGAGACGAGCCCCGAGGACGTGGCCGGGATGCACGCCGCCGAGGGCGTCCTCACCACGCGCGGCGGGATGACGAGCCACGCGGCGGTCGTCGCGCGCGGCTGGGGCAAGCCCTGCGTCGCGGGCTGCGGCGCGCTCGTGATCGACGCGCGCGTGAAGACCATGACCGCCGGCGACGTGGTGCTGAAGGAGGGCGACTGGATCAGCCTCAACGGCACGAGCGGCGAGGTCATCCACGGCCAGGAGCTCCTCGCGGAGGCGGTGGTCTCGGGGCGGCTCGAGACCTTCATGGGCTGGGTCGACGAGGTCCGCGAGCTGCGCGTACGCGCGAACGCGGACACGCCCAAGGACGCGGCGGCGGCGCGCAAGCTCGGCGCCGAGGGCATCGGCCTCGTGCGGACGGAGCACATGTTCTTCGACGACGCGCGGATCTTCTCCATGCGGAAGATGATCCTCGCGACCGACGTCGAGGGCCGGCGCGCCGCGCTCGCGGAGCTCATGCCGCACCAGCGCTCGGACTTCGAAGGGATCTTCCGCGCGATGGCGGGGTTGCCGGTGACCATCCGGCTCCTCGACCCGCCGCTCCACGAGTTCCTCCCCGAGGACCCCAGCATGCAGGCGCAGCTCGCGCGCGCGATGGGGATCCACCCCGAGCGCGTGCGCCAGCGCGTGCTCGCGCTCGAGGAGAGCAACCCGATGCTCGGTCACCGCGGCTGCCGCCTCGGCATCACCCACCCCGAGATCACCGAGATGCAGGCGCGCGCGGTCTTCGAGGCCGCGTGCCGCGTCGCGTCCGACGGCGTCGAGGTGCACCCGGAGATCATGGTGCCGCTCGTCGGCCAGCTCACCGAGCTCCAGAACCAGAAGGCGATCGTGGTGCGCGTCGCGGAGCAGGTCTTCGCGGAGCTCGGCCGGCGCGTCGCCTACGCGGTCGGGACGATGATCGAGGTCCCGCGCGCCGCGCTCCTCGCGGATCGGCTCGCCGAGGACGCGGAGTTCTTCTCGTTCGGGACCAACGATCTCACGCAGCTCACGATGGGGTTCAGCCGCGACGACGTGGCGAGCTTCATGCCCTACATGATCGAGCACGCAATTCTTCCTGACGACCCGTTCCACTCGATCGACGTCGAGGGGGTGGGCCAGCTCGTGAGGCTCGCGGTGGAGCGCGGCCGCGCGGCGCGCGCGGACCTCCACCTCGGGATCTGCGGCGAGCACGGCGGCGATCCGCGCTCCATCGAGTTCTTCGCGGACGTCGGCCTCGACTACGTGAGCTGCTCGCCGTTCCGCATCCCGGTGGCGCGTCTCGCCGCCGCGCAAGCCGCGCTGCGGCGGCGGTGACGTGGACCGGGCCCCCCGGGCGCGGTAATTCCCACGCATGAAGCTGGCTTGGACGATGGGGCTGCTCCTCGGGCTCGCGCTCGGGGGGTGCGGTGACGGCACGGGCGAGACCGACGCGGGCGGCGGCGGGACCGACGGCGGCGGGGGAATGGCCGACGGCGGCGGGGGGACCGACGGCGGCGGGGGAATGACCGACGGCGGCGGAATGACCGACGGCGGCGGCTCGTCGGACGCCGGGGCCTGCGTGGCGTGCCTCGCGAGCTCGTACGAGTTCGGTCCGGACGGCGGCCTCGTGCGCGAGCGGCGGCGCTCGCGCCTCGACCCGTGCCGCGACTTCGTGCACACGCGGACCGGGGTCGGCTCGGGCGGGGGCGCCGTGATGTGCGAGAACGAGGTGCCCTCCTGCGACGACCCCTCGGGGCCGGTGAGCATCGACCGGCTGGTGCAGGCGTTCGCGCACCCCGACGTGGTCGCGGCGTTCGGGGCCGCGCCCGTGGTGTACGGGCGCGACACCCGCCCCGTCGACGGTCAGGTCTTCGAGATCGTCGAGGGAACGGGTCCGGCGGTGGCGGTGGGCTCCGACTGCGCGGGCGAGCCCGCGTGCATGCCGATCCCGCCTGGGGTCGCCGCGCTGCGCGACCTCCTCAAGCAGCTCGAGACCGAGCGCCTCGCGGGCCCCGACTGCGCGACGACGTTCCCCGGGGGCTGAGCCGATCAGGGAGGCGCGAGCCGCGCGGGCGCCGACGGCGGGCTCACGGCGCCGTGGCGCCCCACGAACGCGACGCGCACGGTGCCCTGCGCGGGCGGTGCCGACGCGCCCTCCGCGAGCCGCGCGCACGTCCCGGCCTGCCGGTACAGCACGAGCTCCTCGGCGTCGGGGATCGTCGGCACGAAGCCGTCCGGCGCGGGGTCGTCCCCGAAGTACGTGATCGCCGCGATCACCGTGCCCGGGATCGGGAACGAGAAGCGGGCGCGCAGCTCGGTGGCCGGCTCGGTCCCCGTCGCGACGAGGTAGCGCTCGAGGGCCACGATCGCGGGCGCGATCGGCGGCGGGTCGACACCGGGCCGACCGAACACGAGCGGCGTCGCGCCGGGCACACCGGTGAGCTGCCAGCTCCCCGCGATGGCGCGCGCGTCGGGCCGCAGCCGGAACAGCCCGGGCGCGATCGCCTCGGAGACGAGCCGCGTCGTGCGGCGCCCGCGCGCGAGCGCGACGGGGGGCAGCCCTCGGGTCGTCCCCTCGCCGACGAGCCCGACCACGAGCGCCGCGTCGCGCGGGATCGTCAGCGCGGGGGGCGTGAGGAGCCGCGGCGAGAAGCCGGCGTCGCGACAGGGCTCGTCCTGGGCGACGGCGGCGGAGGCCAGGCAGAGGGATGCGAGCCAGGGGAGGAGCCGGCGGAGCACGGTCACGCGGCCCCGCGCGCCTCGCGCAGCGTCGGGATCGACGCCTTCCCGAGGACCGTGAACACGAGCAAGTCGACGGCCCATCGCCCGAGGCTGACACGGACATCGGTCCAGCTGGGCGAGGAACCGCACGCGGGAGTCCTCGCCGAGCCCTCGAGTCAGCGGCTCTCGAAGAGCATCGCGTGCAGCGTGGCGACCGCGGCGCCGATGTCCTCGTCCCGGATCACCATCTGCAGGTTCATGCTGCCCGACGCGTAGCTGATCATCTCGACGTTGACGCCGGCCTCGGCGACCGCGCCGAGGATCTGCGCCCCCGTCCCGCGCCCCTCGGCGAGCTGCTGGCCGACCACCGCGAGGATCGTCCGGCCCGGCTGGAGGCTGACGCGCCCGAGCGCCTCGAGCTCGGGTCGCGCTTCCTCGAGGGCCGCCG
>JAYRVK010000962.1:0-15862 GCA_041918555.1 Sandaracinaceae bacterium | reverse complement strand
CGCCCACTGGCGGCTTGGGTGATGGGAGAGCAGGGCGGCGCGGCGGTGGCGGCGCTGCGCGCGGAGCGCGCGCCCACCCTCCCCTGGCCCGCGAGCGCGGCGGCCGCGTTCGCGCTCGCGCGCCTGGCGCGCCGCGGAGCGCTCGCCCTCGACGCCGCGCACGCGCCGCTCTGCGCGCTCGGGCGCAGCCACGATCCCTTCGTGCGCGCGAACGTCGCGACCGCCATGGCCGCGCTCGCGGCGCCCCCGTGCGAGGGCGGCGTGCACCCGCTCGACTGGATCGGCCGCGCGCACGCGGCGGTGGTGCGGGGCCCCGCCGCGCGGTGGGCGCGCGCCGCGGCGGACGCCGGGCACACGAGCCCCGCGCCGGTCGCCGAGGCGCTCGCGGCGTGCGCGGACGCGCCGCTCACCCCGGACGTGGCGCGGGTGTGCGCGCGCCCCGCGCTCGCCGCGCTCGACTCGACGGCCGACGTCTACGCGTACGCGGCCGATCAACGCACGCTGCTCGCGTCGCGGCTGATCGTGCTCCGGCTCCCCGACGGGAGCGCCTGGCCGACGTACACGGATCCGAACGGGCACCTGCGGCTCGACGCCGTGCCCGGCGGGTCCCTCACGCTCGAGGATCCGTCGGCCACGCCGCTCGAGCCCTGAGATGGTTGGCCCCGCCGCGGCGCGGGGCTACCTTCGCGGCCTATGGCGATCACCCAGAGCATCCTCGTCGCGACGGACTTCTCCGAGGGCGCGCACCACGGCCTCGCGAAGGCGGCCGAGCTCGCGCGCGAGGTCGGCGCGAAGGTCACCGTGTGCCACGTCCTGGATCCCGCGCCCTTCGGGCCCATGCCGGCGCGGGGCGACGGAGTGCCAGCGGACTCCACCGAGGTCGAGAAGACGATCCACGAGGCGCTGCGCGACGTCGTGAGCAAGTATTTTTCCGAGGTCGAGGTGACCAAGACGGCGCTGATCACGAGCGCGAACGCCGCGCAGGGCATCTGCCACTACGCGAGCAAGGAGGACACCGACCTCATCGTGCTCAGCACGCACGGGCGCACCGGGCTCGCGCACCTCTTGATCGGCAGCGTGGCGGAGAAGGTCGTGCGCCACGCGCCGTGTCCGGTGCTCACCGTGCGAACGCCGCTCTGAGCGGGACGCTTGACCCGACCCCGGGGGCGACGGACCCTCGGGTCGCCGATGCGAATTCTTGCGGCGATCGCGGTGGTGGCGGCGCTGTGCAGCCCCTCCGCCGCGCGAGCGCAGGCCGCGTGGGACACGCCCTCGAGCCGCGGCTACGACCTCGTCCCGCGCACCGGCGCGAACATCGAGTCGGGCTTCTGGGGCCTCGACAACGAGGGTCGCACGCTGTTCGCGTGGTCGGGGCTCCTGCGCGCGGGCCTCGTGCTCGATCGCGTCTACGAGCTCGGCCTCGACGCCGGGTTCGTGTACGCGATCCTCGACGACGTGCAGGTCGGGAGCTTCCTGCGCGACTCGAGCGGCGATCACGGCGCGTCCGCGAACCCGCGCTTCTCGCTGCGCGGCGTGTTCGGCGAGGAGCGCTGGCGGCTCCGCGTGGGCGGCGGCGCGACCGTCCCCGCGATCCCCTCGAGCGACGCGGCGCGCCAGACCGCGTTCCTCGGCGCGCTGATGCGCGGCTACCAGGAGCTGTGGCTCTGGGCGGCGAGCCGCGCATCGATCGTGGTCGACGCGGACCTCACCCTCGTGCCCGTCGACTCGCTGTTCCTGGAGCTGCACGCGGCGCTCGGCGTGCTCCTCACCACGCGGCAGAGCTCGTTCGCCCCCGACGAGCCGGACCGTCACGCGGACGTCTCGATCGATCTCTCCGCCGCGCTCGGCTACCGGCACGACAGCGTCCTGCTCGGTGGGCGGCTGCGCCAGACGTTCGTCCCCACCTTCGTCACCGATCAGGCGCAGACGGCGGTCGAGCTCTTCGTGCGACCGACCGGGCGCGTTGAGGGGACGTCGATGGAGGTCTTCGGCGAGCTCCGCGCGAACCTGAGCCTCGACGATCCGTTCGGCGTGGCGTCGCCGCTCCCGATGTGGGGCGTGCACGTGGCCTTCGGCATCTCCACGACCCCGGTCGAGATCGCCGACGGTCGCTACGGCATCCGCTCGGTCGACTTCCACGGCGCCGACCGGCTCGACGATCAGTCGGTCGCCGCCTGCATCGGCACGCGCCGGCGCGCACGCCTGGGCTTCGACATCGGGATCCGCGGCACCCCCGAGTGCGGCGAGCCGCCCTTCGACGGCGATCACCTCCTCATCGACCTCTTCTCGTACCCGTGGTCACCCTGGCCGCTCTTCGACGAGAACGTGTTCGAGCGCGACCTCGAGCGCATCGAGCGCTGGTACCGCGCGCGCGGCTACTACGACGCCCGGGTCGTCGACAGCGACGTGCGGCCCGAGAGCGCGCGCCAGGTCGATCAGAGCGTCGACGACTGCGGCGACGGCGAGGGCAACTGCGAGGCGCACGTCTCGTTCACCATCGAAGAGGGCGAGCCCGTCCGGGTCGCCCGCATCTCGATCCGCGGCATCGACGAGCTCCCCCCCGGGATGCGCGAGGCGCTGAGGGCCACGCTCCAGCTCCACCGCGACGCCGCCTTCGACGAGGCCCTGTTCGAGGCGACCAAGCAACGCATGTTGCGGGTCCTCGCCGACGCGAGCTACGGCCAGGCCCGCGTCACGGGTGACGTGAAGGTCAACGCGCGCCGCCACGAGGTCTTCGTCGTGTTCGTCGTGGACGCGGGCCTGCCCAACGTGATCAACCGGATCTGCGTGACCGGCCACGGGGAGCTCCCGCCCGAGCTCATGCTCGGCGTCACCTACCTCGACGCGGGCGACGAGTTCCGGCTCGACGCGCTCGAGGAGGCGCAGCGCGCGCTCTACGCGCTCGGCTCGTTCAGCGCGGTCGAGGTCGCCCCGCTCACCCGCGCGGAGGAGCAGGCCGAGGCGTCGATCCCCGAGGACGCGCACTGCACCGCGGCGCTTGATCACGTCCCCGAGGGCCGGCACCCGGTCGACGTCCTGATCCGCGTCTCGCCCGGCCGCCGCTACCGCCTCGGCTTCGGCGGCGGCTTCCAGGCCGGCCAGGCCGTCACCGTCGGGACCACCGGCATCACCACGGGCCAGCAGAACGCAGCGCAATGGGACTTGCACCTCTCCTTCACGGCGGAGGACCGCAACTTCCTCGACCGCCTGGTGCGCGCGCGCTTCGAGATCCGGCCCCGCGCGATCTTCGACATGCCGTTCCTCACCTTCGAGCCGGCCGAGCCGATCCCCTTCGGCATCCTCGTCAGCGGGAACCTCCGCGCGCCCGGCGTGCTCGAGCCGCGCACGAACCTCGTGGTCGACACGCGCGTCGACCTCGGCCCGATGCCCTTCAACAACTTCTTCCGCCTCGAGCCCGACGCGGTGATCGGCCTCGATCACACGTGGCTCGACGGCCGCCTCTACGCCGCGGTCTTCCTCCACGGCAACGCGTTCATCCCGACCGATCGGCAGCCGCCCGACCCCGACGACGAGCTCTCCAGCACCTACGCCGTGTACCTCGAGGCGATCGGGCGCCTCGATCTGCGTGACGACCCGCGCAACCCGCACGAGGGCGTGTTCTTCGCCGCGGACGTGCAGGGCACGGCCGAGCCGCTGAGCACCTGGTCGTTCCTGCGCTGGTCCGCCGACGCGCGCGGCTACCTCCCGCTCGGCGATCTCTTCACCGTCGCGGTGCGCTTCCAGATCGGGGGGATGCACATCCTGAGCTACGACGAGGCGCAGCTCGACGCGAACAACCGCTACCGGCTCCACCAGCTCGGGCCGCCCGCGCTGCAGCTCCGCGGCGGGGGCGCGTCCGGCAACCGCGGCTACCTGCCCGGGCTCCTCGGCGACGCGGAGGACGTATACGTCACGCAGCCGCGCACCGACGAGGAGATCCGCCGCGGCGCGCCGATCGAGCAGCGCTCGGTCCGCATCAGCGGCGGGACCGCGATGTGGCAGGCGTCGTTCGAGATCCGCGCGCGCGTCACCGTCGACATCGGCGTCGTCGCGTTCGTCGACGCGGGCGACGTGCTCCGCCCCGAGAGCCCGGCCGACACCGACTTCGTGGGGTTCCGCTTCGATCGCCCGCAGCTCTCGTTCGGGCTCGGGCTGCGCTACCGGACGATCATCGGCCCGCTCCGCGTGGACTTCGCGCTGCGCCCCGACGAGCTGCTGGACTTCGGGAGCGAGCGCTCGCTCCCGCCCGACTGCCGGCCCGACCGGGCGGAGAGCTGCCGTCCGCGCAACACTCTGTTCGGGGTCCCGGAGCTCCCCGGCGCCGTGCATCTCACCATCGGAGAGAGTTTTTGAGGCGGGCGCTGCGCGCCCTCTTCGCCGCCCTCGCGTGGACCACGTTCGCGCTGCTCATGCTCGTCCTGAGCGCCGCCTATCACCTCCAGCTCGACTTCGCGGGGGTCGTCGCGGTCGAGACGGTGACGACCCTGCTCGACCGCGAGATCCAGGGCTCGATCGAGATCGGCGAGATCCAGAACCTCACCTACCAGAAGGTCGTCGCGAGCGCGGTGGTGTTCCGCGATCCCGCGGGGCGCGAGGTGATCCGCGCCGACCGCGTGGCCGCGTGGCCGAACTGGGGCGCGCTCGCCCAGGGCGTGATCTACGTCGATCGCGTCCGGCTGCGCGGCGGCGTCGTGACGCTGATCCCGTCGGGGACGGAGGAGGATCCCACCGTCTCGATCGCGGAGACGTTTCTGCCGGTCCATCCGTCGGACGACCCGCCCGATCCCAATCCGATCCGCGTGGTGATCGACGGCATCGTCATCGACGAGGTGACGGTGCGCGGCGACGTGCCGGGCTTCGAGGGGCTCCGCGTCGAGGACGTGCGCGCCGAGGGGCGCGTCGAGGTGGTCGGCGACGCGCTCGTGACCGTGCACCACGGTCGCGCCGAGGTGACGGGTCCGTACGAGGGACGCGTGTACCTCGACGAGATCACGGGCGTCGTCGACAGCGACCTCACGAGCGAGGACGCGATCCGGTTCTGGACGCGCGGCCACCGCGGCGAAGATCGCTTCCGCGCGCGGTTCCGGCTCTGGCAGGTGGAGCTCGCGGAGGACGAGCGCGAGACGCACATGGACCTCCAGGTCGCGCTCGATCCGATCCGCATGTCGACGCTGACCCAGATGCAGGTCGCGCCCGGCCTCGAGAACCTGCGCGGGACGTTCCGCGGCCACGCGCGGCTCGCGGGCGAGGTCTCGCAGCTGCGGCTCACCGCGGACGCGACGAGCGAGGCGGGCCGCGCGTACGTCCACGGACACCTCCCCTCCGAGGGTCCGCTCGTGTTCGAGGCGCGCACCGAGGGCCCGCTGCGCATCGAGGAGCTCGTTCCCGCCTCCCCGCGGATCCACGTGGCCGCGCAGGCCCGCCTCACCGTGGAGCGTCCGCTGGAGGGCGAGCCGAGGCTCCTGCTCCACGCGGAGACGGGTCCGTTCTCGCTCGGCGACTTCGCCGTGCCGCCGACGGTGCTCGACGGCGAGATCCTCGACGAGTCCCTCGACGTCGACGAGGCCGTGGCCGAGGTCGCGGGCGGGCGCCTCACCACGAGCGGGACCGTCGGGTTCGACGCGAGCCTCGACCTCCACGTCGTCGCGAGCCTCCCGCAGATCGCGAGCGAGCCGAACGTGCGCCGCTTCGCGCCCGACGCGCGCGGCGCCCTCGACGCCGACGTGCGGATCCGCGCCGACGCGGAGCTCGAGACCCTGCGCGTCGACGGACGCGCGTCGGGCCGCAACGTGCGCTACGGCGCCTCGCTCGCGGCGGCGTCGCTCGAGCTGCGCGGCCACGTCTCGGGCGAGGCGCCCGCGCCCGCGATCCGGGCCGCGGGCTCGGCGAGCGGGCTGCGCCTCGGCGCGCTCTCGTTCGGCACGGCGACGCTCGGCGTGCGAGGCGGTCCCGGCGGCTACACCCTCGAGGCGCGCGCCGCCGACGCGGCGAGCGGGACCCGCGTCGCGATCGACGGCCGCGCGACCTCGACCGAGGGGCGGCTGACCCTCGACACCACGCAGCTCCTCCTCGACCTCGGCGACGGCGCGCCGTGGCGCGGGCGCGCGAGCGTGTCGATGCGCACCGGCCAGTCCGTGGAGCTGCGCCCGATCGAGCTCGCGCGCGGCGACGAGTCGATCCGCGCGTCGGGCACCTACCGCTTCCGGGGTCCCGACGACCTCGACGTCACCGCGACGAACGTCGACCTCGCGGCGCTCGAGCGCTTCGCGCCGGAGCCGCTCGCGGGGATCGGCGGCCGCGGCGACGCGCACCTCGTGGTCTCCGGCGACCTCGATACCCATCCGCAAGGGACGTTGTCGGTGAGCGTGCAGGACGGGACCTTGCGCGGGGTGCGCGGGGTCGAGGTCCGGGCCGAGCTCGCGCTCCGCGGCGAGGCGCTCGAGACCGACGTGCGCGTCGACCTCGGCGAGCAGGGCCGCCTGGCCGCGCGCGGCCAGGTGCGGCTGAGCCCCGCCGCGCTGCGGGATCCGTCGCGCATCGTGTCGGAGGCCGACCTCTCGGGGCTCGACGTCGAGACCGACGATCTCGCCCTCGCGTCGATCCTCGCCCTCGCGGGGAGCGACGCGCGCGTGAGCGGGCGCATCACCACCGACGTCCGGCTCGGCGGAACTCCGGATCGCCCCGAGGTCGCGCAGGCGATCCTCATCCTCGATCGCGTCGGCGCACAGGGCTGGGATCCCGTTCGGCTCAAGGCGATCCTCAGCTACACGGAGGAGCGCGTGCGCGCCTCGCGCCTCTGGATC
The DNA here is from genome assembly GCA_041918555.1 of Sandaracinaceae bacterium. Classification (GTDB taxonomy): domain Bacteria; phylum Myxococcota_A; class Polyangia; order Polyangiales; family Sandaracinaceae; genus JACKEC01. Next base: position 9,059 of record JAYRVK010000962.1, on the reverse strand, counting down.
GCGAACGCGGGCGGGGAGCTCCTCACCGGCACGCTCGACCTCCCGCTCTCGCTCGCGGATCCGCCGACCGATCTGCGCTCGCTGTGGCGCTCGCTGAACGCCTCGACGTGGAGCGCCGACCTGCGCCTGCCGCCGCGCCGCCTCGACGACTGGCCGCGCCCGCTCCGCGACGGGATGCCGCCCGGCGTCCTCGTCGCCGCGCAGCTCCGCGCGCACGGCGACGCCCTCGGCCCGCACGCGACGTACAGCGCCCTCGCCCGCGTGGTCGAGATGCCCGACGAGGAGGCGCGCTGCTCGGCGCAGCGCGATCCGCACCTGACCCTCGAGGGCCGCCTCGACGGCGCGGTCGCGACCGGGAACGTGCTCGGCTACGCCGGCGCGCCCGAGCCCGTGGTCGAGGGCAGCGTCACCGCGAGCCTCCCGCTCGACCAGTGGATCGCCGAGGGCGACGTGGCGAGCTTCCCCGCCACCGAGGTGCACCTGCGCCTGCGCGGCGCCGAGCTGAGCGCGATCCCGTACGCGTGCGCGTACGGCGCGGGCCCCGTCCACGGCACCGTGACGGCGCAAGACATCTTGACGGACCACCCGACGTTGGGCGCGATCCTCGATCTCCCCCGGGTCCAGATCTGGCAGCGCGCGGGGCGGCGCGGGCTACCCCGGCTCACCGAGCCGTTCCGCGTCCACGTGCGCGCGGGCACCTCACCGTCGCGCGACGCGCTCACCGCGTGCCTCGTCCTGGGCCTGACCGGCGAGGCCGGCACGCCGGGGGCGCAGTGCCGCGACGTCGATCGCGCGGCGCCCGGCGAGCTCGTGTCGCGCCTCCGCGTGCCGGTCGCGTGGACGGCCGGCCGCGTCGCGCCGCAGCTCGTGGAGGACGGACGCGTCTCGAGCTGGAGCGACTTCCGCGACGTACGCGTCGCTCCCGTGCTCGGGTTCGTGCCCGGCGTCGTGGGAGGCGACGCGCGGATCCGCGGGCGCATCGTCGCGCAGGGTCCATGGGACGAGATGCGCATGAACGGCGAGCTCGACGTCGACGAAGGCCACGTGCAGATCGAGGGGCTCGGGCAGCACCTGCAGGGGATCTCGGGCCGCGTGCTCTTCGCGGGCGACGAGGCCGTGTTCCCCGCCGATCATCCGCTGCGCGCGACCGACTCGGGCGGCAACGCGCTCGTCCAGGGCCGCATCGGGTTCGAGGGGCTCGTGCCGCGCGACGTGGATCTCTCGGTGTCGGTGGCGGGCTTCCCGATCCGGCGCGAGGGGATGGTGCTCGCGTGGCTCACCGGCGCCGCGACCGTGGACGGCCGCATCGAGGACGACGCGACCTCGACGACGATCACCACCTTCGGATCGTCCGGGTCGAGGTCGTCCAGGGAGTCGGAGTCCACTCGGTTCTCGATCCGCCTACCCGAGGACAGCGCGACCTCGCTCCAGCCGCTCGAGCTGCACCCCGAGGTCCTCGTGGTCGGCTCGGAGCGCGTGGTCGGCGGCGTCGCGCCCGACGCGTACGCGGTGCGCGTGCGCATCGACGCGACCAGTCCGTTCTGGGTCCGCCGCAACGACTTCTCCGCGCAGGTGTCCGCCCTCTTGACCGCGACCTACGAGGACCCCGAGCTGCGCATCGGCGGCTCGGCGCAGATCCTCCGCGGCATCTTCGAGATCTTCGGCAAGCGCTTCGAGCTCACCGAGGGCGTGATCCAGTTCGGGATCCCCGGCCGCGCGGGCGTCGAGCAGGAGTCGCCCGAGCTCGATCCGCAGGTGCGCGTGATCGCGGTCTACGACATCCCCGGCCGGAGCGGCGAGACGATCACCGTCGAGGTCACCGGCTCGCTCACCGCGCCGCGCGTCGCGTTCCGCTCCACGATGACGGCGGACCAGGCGGAGATCATCGCGCTCCTCGTGGCCGGCGATCGGCGCGAGGGCGGCACCGCGTCGCAGGCTGCGGAGGAGCAGGCCGCGAGCTTCCTCGCGGGCCTCACCGCCGGCATCCTCACGCTCGGCCTGCGCCAGGAGCTCGGCGACGTGATCCCCGTCCTCGCGATCGAGAGCCAGGGGCTCGGCGGCACGCGGATCCGCGCCGGGTTCACGGCCGACGAGCTGATCCCGGACTTCCTGCGCGACGTGATCGTGGGCGCGTACGTCGAGGGCTTCGTCACCGCGGCGGCGGAGCAGACCAACGCCGCGGGCAGCTCCTCGGGCAACGGGGGCGTCGGCGGCGGCGTCACGATCGAGTTCACGTTCCCCGACGATCTCCTGCTCCGCGGGACCTACGTGCCCGTCGACAACGGGAGCCTCGACCTCGTGTACGAACCCTGATATCGACGGCAGCGACATGGCGAGGGAGCTCTTCGGCACGGACGGCATCCGGGGCTTGGCCAACGAGGGGAGCATGTCCCCCGAGATCGCGTTCCGGGTCGGCGCGGCGGTCACCTACCAGATCCGCAAGCGGGTCGGCCTCGGGCACAAGCCGCGCATCGTGATCGGCAAGGACACGCGGCGGAGCGGCTACCTGTTCGAGCAGGCGCTGGCGGCCGGCGTTTGCTGCCAGGGCGGCAAGGTCCTCTTGAGCGGGCCGCTCCCGACGCCCGCGATCGCGCACCTCACCACGAGCATGCGCGCCGACGCGGGCATCGTGATCTCGGCGAGCCACAACGCCTACCAGGACAACGGGATCAAGATCTTCGCGGGCGACGGCTTCAAGCTCCCGGACGAGCACGAGGAGCAGCTCGAGGCGCTCGTCGAGGGCCACGAGATCGATCTGAACCGACCGACGGGCAAGAACGTCGGGCGCGCGGAGCGCCTCGACGACGCGCCCGGGCGCTACGTCGCGTTCGTGAAGCAGTCGTTCCCGAGCGACCTCACCCTCGACGGCCTGAAGATCGTGATCGACGCAGCGCACGGCGCCGCCTACAAGGTCGCGCCCGCGGTGTTCTACGAGCTCGGCGCGGAGGTGTTCTCGATGGGCGTGCGGCCCGACGGCGAGAACATCAACAAGAAGTGCGGCGCGGTGCACCCCGAGGCGTGCGCGCGCGAGGTGGTGCGCCGCCGCGCCGACGTGGGGATCGCGCTCGACGGCGACGCGGACCGCGTGATCGTGATCGACGAGAAGGGCGAGAAGGTCGACGGCGACGTGGTGATGGCGCTCTGCGCCACGCGGATGCTCGCCGCGCGCAAGCTCCGCAAGCGCACGCTCGTCACCACGGTGATGAGCAACCTCGGGCTCGAGCACGCGGTGACGCGCGCGGGAGGAAGGCTGGTCCGCACCCAGGTCGGGGATCGGTACGTCGTCGAGGCGATGCGCGAGAAGGGCTACAACTTCGGCGGCGAGCAGTCGGGGCACATGATCTTCCTCGACCACGCCTCCACCGGCGACGGGCTCGTCGCCGCGCTCCAGCTCCTCAGCTACGTCTTGCGCGAGCAGCACCCGCTCTCGGAGCTCGCGGCCGCGGCGATGCAGAAGGTCCCCCAAGTGCTGGTGAACGCGCAGCTCCGCGAGCGCCGGCCGCTGTCCGAGATGCCCGCGACCTCACGCGCGATCGAGGCGGTGAAGAAGGCCCTCGGGGATCGGGGCCGCATCGTGGTGCGCTGGTCCGGCACCGAGCCGAAGCTGCGCGTGATGGTCGAAGGCGAGGACGAGAAGACGATCACGCGCCACGCGTGCATGGTCGCCGACGCCGCGATCGACGAGCTCAAGTAGCTGGTCTGCGATCGAGCAGCGCCACGTCAGGTCTGCTCGAGCCGGTAGAGGTAGACGAGGAGCCCCAGGTTGAGCGCGAAGCACGCGAGGCTCCCCCCGGCGGCGGGCCAGACCACCGACTCGTCGCCGCCGAGCCACGCGTTCGTGGACGCGGTGAAGAGCCAGAGCTGCAGGGTCACCAGGGTCAGCACGATCGCGAGCATCCCGAACACGACGACCACGCGCTCGGCGCGGGTTCGCAGCCGGCTCACGACGTCCTCCGCGTGACGCCGGTCGCGTACACCTCGCCGCCGTCGAGCTCGAGCTCGATGCGCGTGAGCGGGCGCCGGGGTGGGCCCGCGATCGGGCGCCCGTCCTCGGCGTCGAAGACGCCCCGGTGGCAGGGGCAGCGGAGCTCTCCGTCCTCGAGCACCGGCAGGACCGGGCAGCTCAGGTGCGTGCAGCGGCTGTCGTAGGCGACGAGCCGATCGTCCGTCAGCCGGATCAGGAGGCCCGGGTCGTCCTCGCTCGGGTAGTGGAAGACCTTCACCCCGCCGACCGGCAGCTCGTCGAGCGCGCAGAGTCGCTGCCGCGCCGGCGCGGGCTCGCGCTCGGGTCGCAGGGCGCTCTGCGCGACGAGCCAGAGCTGGCCCGTGGTGAACGCGCCGCTCGCCAGCACCAGGTACTTCACCAGGTCGCGCCGCGCGACGTACTGGTCCTCCGGCAGATCGATCGGGAAGTCCCGTCGCCAGAGCGGCTGCTCCTCGTGCGGGCACCCGTCGGGCGCCTCCCCCCGGGATTCCTGGCGTCGTCTCATTCTGCCTCCAGCGTCTCGAGCAGGATCGTGTCGGCGACGATGTCGAGCGCGCGCTTCTCCCCGCGCAGCGACTCGGTCACGTCGAGGCGCTGGGGGGTCCGCGCGGCGGGCACCATCACCCGCACCTTGGTCCGGATCGTCTGCCCGCCGAACCCGAACGCATCGACCGCCCGCGAGCCCGGCCGCAGGCGCGCGATCTCCTCCTCGGTCCCGTAGAAGAGGGCCTGGCTCGGGCACACCGTCGCGCACATGGGCTTCTTGCCCACCGACGTGCGGTCGTAGCAGAGGTCGCACTTCATCATCAGCTCGGCCGCGGTGTTCATCTTCGGGACGCCGAAGGGGCACGCCAGCACGCAGTTGTTGCACGCTACGCAGCGCGGCTTGCGGGCGCTCTGGACCACGCCGTCCTCGGTCCGCTTGATCGCGTCGGCCGGGCAGACCTCCGCGCAGGTCGGCACCTCGCAGTGCATGCACACGACCGGGGCGGTCTGGGTCGAACGCCCGGGGTCGACCTGCTCGAGGTGGATCATCGAGTGGCCGCGGTGTGTGTCGCACTCCGAGCACGCGTGGACGCACGACTGGCACCCGATGCAGCGGCTCGCGTCGACGAACATGTGGTAGGCGTCGGGGACCGTCACTGCTGGGGCTCCAGTCGCCCGGCGTAGTCCGGTGGGCCGTCGGCCCTCTCGATCCTCACGGCGCACACCTTGTACTCCGGGATCTTCGAGATCGGGTCCTGCGCCGAGATCGTCAGGCGGTTGGCGCTCTTCGCGCCGGACCAGTGGTAGGGGATGAAGACGGTGTCGGGCCGGATCGTGGGGACGACCTTCGCGCGCAGCGTGACGCTCCCGCGGCGCGTGCTCGCGGTCACCCACTCGCCGTCCCCGATCCCGAGCTCGCCGGCCTTGGTCGGGTGGAGCTCGACGAAGGGCTCCGGCTGCTGGTCGACGAGGGGCGCGATGCGGCGGGTCTGGTTCCCCGAGAGGAAGTGGCTGACGACGCGACCGGTGGTCAGCACGAGCGGGTAGTCGTCGTCGGTCGGCTCGGCGGGTGGGCGGTACGCGGTGACGCTGAAGCGCGCCTTGCCGTCGGGGAAGTAGAAGGGACCGGCCCCGTTCGCCACCGGGTTGTGCGAGCCCGGCTCGAACAGGCGCGGCGTGCCGGGGTGGTCCTCGCTCGGGCAAGGCCAGAAGACGCCGTGCTCGGCGACGAGCCGCTCGTAGGTGATGCCGGAGTAGTCGTACACGCTGCCGGCGCTCACCTGGCGCAGCTCGTCGAAGATGGCCCGCGGATCCTCGAAGGTGAAGCCCTCCGGGTGGCCGAGCTCGCGCGCGAGGTCCTGCACGATGCGCCAGTCCTCGCGCGCCTCGCCAGGGCACGCGACCGCCTTGTTGATCTTGATGACACGCCCCTCGATCTGCGTGACGGTGCCCTCGTCCTCCTCGTGGAGCGATCCGGGCAGGACCACGTCTGCGTGTCGCGCCGTCTCGCTGAGGAAGATCTCCAGAGAGACGTAGTGCTCGAGCTTGTCGAGCATCCGCGCGATGAAGTCGTTGTCGGGCAGCGAGACCTTGGGGTTGAAGCTGAGGCAGAGCAGCCCGCGGATCTCACCCCGGTCGATCTTGCGGAAGATCTCGTAGGCGTCGACGCCCTTCCGCGGGAGGCGGTCGGGGTCCACGCCCCACGCCTTCGCGACGTGCGCGCGCGCGGCGGGATCCTCGATGTCGCGGCCCCCCGGCAGCTGGTCGCACTTCTGCCCGTGCTCGCGCCCCCCCTGCCCGTTGCCCTGGCCGGTGATCGTCGCGTAGCCGCAGCCCTCGCGGCCGATGCGGCCGGACGCGAGCACGAGGTGGATCGCCGACAGGACGTTCTCGACGCCGTGGCTGTGGTGCTCGATCCCGCGCGCGTGCAGGAGGAAGCTCGTCTTGGCCGTGCCCCACCACTCGGCGGCGCGCTCGATCGCCTTGGCCTTGATCCCCGTGACCTCCGCGGTGCGCGCGGGGGTCCACTGCGCGACGTGCTCGGCCAGCGCCTCGAAGCCCACCGTGTGGTTCTCGATGAACTCGTGATCGAGCCAGTCGTTCTCGATCATGAGGTGCAGGATCCCGTTGGTGAGCGCGACGTCTCGCCCCGGCAGGACCGGCAGGAACAGGTCCGCCGTGCGCGCGATCGGGGTGATGCGCGGGTCGACGACGACGACTCGAGCCCCGGCGTCGCGCGCGCGCCAGACGTAGTCCGTGGTGATCGGGGCGCACTCCGCGACGTTCGCGCCGCTGATCCACACGATCTCCGCCTTCGCCACGTCCGACCACGGGTTGGCGGCGCGGTCGATCCCGAACGCCTTCTTGTTGGCGGCGCCGGCGCTGACCATGCAGAGGCGGCCGTTGTAGTCGATGTTCGCGGTGCGGAGCGCCACGCGGGCCAGCTTCCCCACGAGGTAGGTCTTCTCCGTCGTCAAGCTCGCTCCGCTCAGGACCGCGAAGGCGTCGGGGCCGTACGCCTCCTGCACCTTCGCGATCCCCTCGGCGGCCCGGCGCAGCGCCTCCGCGTAGGGGACCGCGCGGAAGCCGCCCGCCGCGGAGGGGTCGCGAAGGAGCGCGGAGGTGAGGCGGTCGGGGTGCGCCTGCTGCAGATATCGCCGCGCGCCCTTGGGGCAGAGCATCCCTCGGTTGAACGGGAACGCCTCCCAGGGCTCGTAGCCGATCACCAGCTCGTCCTTCACCTTGAGCTGGATGCCGCACTGCTGGCCGCAGAAGCAGCAGTGCGTCTTCACGAGGCGATCCGGATCGAGCCCCGCGTCGAGCCGCGGGCCCTCGGCGCGTGCGAGGTGCGGGCCGAAGTGGGCGATGATCTCCTCCTCCGCGCGTGGCAGCGTCGCCATCAGTCCCCCTCGAACGGGCGAAGGCCCTGGCCGTCGCGCGCGACCACGCGATCGTGCGCGAGGGCTACGAGCCGTCGGCGGCAACGCGGACAGATCCAAGCGTAGTGCTCCGCGTCGCCCTCGAGCTCGTAGCGAAAGCCGAGCTGGCGCTGGACGACCACGAGATCCTCGACGTGCATCTTCGAGGCGAAGGGCTCGCCGCAGCGGCGACACGCGGCCTGCTCGCCGGCCGCGCCGACGCCCTTGTAGAGCGCGATGCCGACCTGCGCGGGCCGCTGAAAGACGTGGAAGAGCTTTCCGAACGGGAGATAGAGCAGCGTCAGGATCACGATCGCGGCGTGCGTGAGCGACAGGAACTCGTACGCGTATCCGCGCATCCACTCGTAGCTGACGACGAGCATCACCCCCGTGACGCTGATCGCGAACAGCAGGATCAGCGGCAGGAAGTCCTCCCCGAACGCCTGGAGGCTGGCCGCGCCGTCGTCGCGCATCCGGCGGTGCATGGCGATCATCACCCCGACGATCACGAGGAGCGAGGCCCAGAGCAGGCCGTGGAAGATCATCCCCCCGACCAGGGAGTCGACCTCGAACTCGAACACGGAGATCCCGAAGGCGATCGTCCGGTAGCGCTCCGCCGCGCCCTCGACCGATTGGAAGTGGAGCCAGCCGAAGACGAGCGGGAAGGTGATCGCGGCCGCGATGGCGCAGCCCCAGAGGATCAGGAGGTGCGCGAGGCCGCGCAGGGGGTGTCGGCGGAAGATGAAGAGGTTGGCGCTCAAGCCGGCCGCCGCGCTCCCCAGCCTCCCGAGGGACGCGAGGACGTTCCTCGGGTCGAGCGCGAGCCGCACGCCCCGCCGGAAGTACATCGAGGTCGGCGGGCGCTGGAGCCACATGGCGTAGCGGTAGGTGACCCCGAAGGCCGCGAACAGGGTGCCGAACGTGTACCCGACGAGCGCCGCGTCGAAGTGCTCGAGCTCGCGCGAGCCGACGACGATCAGGGCCGCCAATACTCCGGACGCGAGCCCCCCCAGCGCGACGGCGCGCCCAACCTCCGGTCGCATGGGGAGTCATCTACCCAAGCTCGAGAGCAGCCGTCAATCGCGATGCTCGGATTCGGCGCGGGCAGCCTCGCCCCCGGATGGACGTCGATCGCTGGACCGCCGGTGAGGATCCACGCAGGCTGAGCCGGCCGTGGCGCGCGTGTGGTCGCTCGAGGACGGAGAGATCGTGTGGGACGCCGCGAGCGTGCGCCGGCTGCTCCCCTCGCGCCTTCACGGGCTCGTTCTGCGGGCGTCGGTCGGCGACGCGGTCGCGCGCGCGACCGAGGCCGCGGCCTGGGCGATCGCGCGGCGCGGCCCGCTCGGCGCACGGGACGAAGCCCGCGTCCTCGCGCTCCGCGACGCGCTCGTGGGGGCACCCACGGACGAGTACCTCGCCGCCCGCGACGCGGTCGCCGCGCTCGTCGAGGGCGCGGACGACGTGGCGCTCGGGCTGCTCGCCGCGGCCTTCACCTCGGAGCGCGAGTGGACGCACCGGGCGGTGCGGGCGCACCTCGCGCGCGGCGCACGGCCGGATCGCCTGACGGAGCTCCTCGGGCCGTTCGTCACCGATCCGGCGCTGTCGACCGAGCTCGCGATCGCGACCGCGCCCTCCCCTCGCGCGCTCTTCCCTCGCGCCCTCGACGTGGT